>NZ_UGOA01000003.1 GCF_900452385.1 Legionella donaldsonii
GTACATTAATTGGATTAGGAAGAAAGGTTCCTAGAAATCTAATCGTAGTCAATTGCAAAGCATAACCAAGCTTGTTGTAATCACGACGACATGTATTGATTAACTCCCTATCCTTGTCATCAAGGTAAAAATATTTGTCGAGTTGCTCTTGAGAAAGTTTATCAGGATAACGAGCGTAGCTCTGATATTGTTCATCAGTTAAAAAATCAACAGGCATGCTTGTCCAGAAATATCCCATAAACAAAGGCCGGGATAGTACCTCAATGCAAGTTACATAATCAATTTGAAATATGGTTTAAAAGACGTTAATTTAGTTACCAGTAAAGTGACTAATTTTATTTATTCTGAGGAATGCTTTCGTTGAGTCACATAACCGGTCGTTTATGTGACTTAATCACCATAATGATAAAGGATAAAAAATGCTCATTGGATATGCCCGTGTATCAAAGGCAGATGGATCGCAGACAACCGATTTACAAAGAGATGCTCTATTGGCTGAGGGTGTTAAAGAAGAATCAATTTATCAAGATCATGCATCAGGTAAGCGTGATGACAGACCTGGACTTCAAAACTGCCTAAAAGCCCTGCGAGAAGGTGATATATTAATTGTATGGAAATTAGATCGCCTAGGACGTAATCTTCACCATCTCGTTAATACAGTTCATGAATTAACCGCAAGAAAAATTGGCTTAAAAGTTCTACAGGTCATGGTGCCGCTATTGATACAACAACAGCTGCTGGGAAATTGGTATTTGGTATTTTTGCAGCACTTTCAGAGTTTGAACGAGAAATGATTAAGGAACGTACACTCGCTGGAATAGCATCTGCCCGTGCCCGTGGACGGAAAGGTGGCCGTCCCTACAAAATGACTCAAGCAAAACTAAGACTTGCGATGGCTGCTTTAGGTCAACTTGAAACTAAAATAGGACCGTTATGTGAAGAACTCGGAATTACAAAACAAACTTTATATCGGCATGTATCACCTACAGGTGAGTTACGAGAGGACGGGAAAAAATTACTTGGTATGGTCTGAGTAGGAATCCTTAGAGTAACTTTTCGTTCCAATGATTGTCGAACCCCGTAGTCAAGTCAGCGTCCTTATTGGTAAGGGCTGCAACTTGTGTGACCTCACTTTCTTTAAGTGTCAGACGGCAATAAGCGTTGGCGAGTTCCTCATGCGTTGCCAAGGTCTCGGTTATCTCAATGGCTGCTTCTTTAAGCGGGGTCGTCGATTCCCTTAAGATAAACCCTGCGGATTTCAGTGCTTTGATTGGACTTCCGGCATGAAAGCCTTCGGTAGAACAGGTATTGTTTAACAGTACCAGTCGTGAACGCCCGGGCTTAAGAGAGCGCTCAAGCTGGCTTAACTCCGCAAACCCAAGCTTTTGCGCATCATGGACAATGATTACACCCTCTTTAAGCGAATCGTCTGCAGTAAAAGACGCGACTGTCTTTACGAGCTCTCCCTTAAAGCAGGATTTAACCCACTTCCAAAGGCTTGAGGTATCGCGTGAAAGATTAGCAGTTAAGCGATTTGCCTGCAGTCGTCCGGGATGAAGCACCTGCGTTTTAAGGCCTGCGTCCTCACTGGCATGCACGAGTGATTCAATCAGAGTTTTCTCATGGGTTAAGCCATGGACATCAATAAGCTGTACCCGGTCATGGCGACTTAATACTTCGCCGGCAAGGCCTCCCGCTTCAGTATAAATCGCCTCGGCACTGCCGCGAGAGACCTTAAACTGGCGAATAAATCCCTTTTCCTGTTTTAATAATTCGGCGGTTGTATAAGTGGTGTTTGCCTTCCCCAAAAGGACTTTGCTCTTAAAGCGCGCCGCAATCTCTTCTTCCAGCTCGCTGTGATGGATGGCAGCACGCGCAAACATAAAGGCAGTTCTGACTAAATCGCCATGCCTGATTTCAGTGCTGAATGGACTTAATTCAGCAAGAGCCGCATCAATCGCCTCTTTTGCCGTCTCACTCACTTCAATTCCTTCAAGAGGGGTTATTAAACCCTGTCCGCGCACTTTGCTTTCCGCAATAAGCCCTTCCAAGTCAACGCCGCACTGCCTTGCTTCTTCTTGCCATTGTTGATGAAGGGCGGCACTATCAATATCGGCTTTACGTTGCCTCGTATCAAGGGTTGCAATTTCAGCCGCTTTAGCCCCTGAAAGTCCTTTTTCTTCAAGACGGTCTAAAATCTGAGTTCGTCGTTTTGAGGTTTGTTTCAGGTAGTGCTCTGGCACCCCTTTGATTTCAAAATTGCCATAGCGGTCTTTAATCTCAATCTCAAACCCAAGTTCACAAACCCCTTTGGCCAGCGAGGAATTATAAATCAACCCCAGATAATGCTGATTCTGATATAAAAACTCCCTAAATCCGTGCTCCAACTGGGATTTATCCTGCTTTGAGCGCGAAGCTAAGGCACGCCACTGGCCATCATGACGCTTCGTCATATTCATGATTACGCCATGGTCGTGCAGCAGCGGGTCGAGCTCACGGGATGTGGTATGCTGAAAGAGTGCCACGACGAGGTTTTGTGTTTTTTCAAAGCGCGTTTCCCCATTTAAAGTCATTCTTGCCTCAGCAGCTAGTGTTTCAATCACCTTAAAAGTCTCGCGAACAGCTGCATTATGCGCATCTACCAGTCGCCTGTCGCCGCCGACTAATGCCAGTGTTGAGATGGATTTAGGAGCAGACAGGGTGACGTCCGTTCCCGGGCGATGCTTGACCTCACCCTCTCCGATGTTTATCCCTAATTGCTGACCTGAGGGGAGCTTGCCTTCGAGCAGTGTTAAAAAGGGCTCGGGCAGGACTTCGCCTGCTAAGCTCAAAGCGCCAGCCCCCCTCCCATACCAAGCGCTTGCCTGCTGCAGTTCGTCTTTGTCAGACAGGTAATAATTGTCTTTGGCGGAATAGTAATGCAGGGCATCAGCAGCACTTGTTACCGGTTTAATTGAGAGCATGGCTTTTCCTTTTAGTAAACGCCCGTCCTTGAGACGTTGCTTGAAAAAACAGATTTATTGAGTGAAACGCAAGACCTCTTCTAAATCATTAGAAGCAACCTGTTGATTAAGAGGCGGTTCTTTGTCAATGCGTGGCAGGCGAGTGGGTTGAACCTCTTCGTCCAATTCGTCTTCATTAGCGGCCTGCAAAGGCAGATTCGAATCGGTGAGCGAAAGAAGTGCCTTGGCCGGACTGCTCATCCCCTGCTTTAAGGCTTTAAGTACCTCGGTCATGGCACCTTGCTGCAAATCCAAGGCTTCTTTACGTCGTAACAGGGCTTTATCTTGCATAGCTTGCTGCTTTTCTTTTTCCTTCAGGTGAGTAGCCAGAGGATGGGTTGATGGGCAAAGGGAGCTTTCAGGTAACACCTTAATCTCACGAAGACGATGCTGGAGGTTTTCAGCAAGGCGTGCCTGATTCCACGAAACAGCCCTCGTTTTAGCAAACCCTGTCAGTGCTATTGCGGCCATACAGCCGCCACTAAGCAGCAACCCAGGCGGCGAAAAGCACCATAGAGTGACTATTGCGGTCGATGTTGTGGCCGCCAGAAGCTTAATTCCTACGGTCTGCCAGGCATTTCTTCGATGGCTTTCAGCACGATGGGCAGAGGCTAAAGCCTCCCAGGGCGCATCCGTGCTTAAAAGGGATGAGGCGGCTTTATCGGTATAAAGGCTTTGTACCAGGGTGACTAATCCTTTCAGCACATCAATGCCTGCAGAAGCCACAAAGAGTGAGGCCACTGTCGTTGTCATAAGCCCTGCAGCGAGATAACAGAGGGTGTAGGCCGCGATGGCAAAACCCGCACTTAAGCCATGAAAAATGAGAGAGCCTGCCTTGGCGGCAGTTCCTTTTTTTGAACTGCTCAGTGTGGAGTAGGTCTGAGCTCCGAGGCCTGCAACCTGGTAAACCAAGCCCGCAAGTGCTAAGTGACGGGGTAAAATCTGGCTTGCCACTCGATTTAAAAAGGGGGAAACGGTCTCTTTAAGCCAAAGGGCTGCCTGGCGTATTAAGTCACGATTAAAAAAAGCCAGCGCACCACTGCCGGTGAGTCCCACTACGGGCAAGAGTACTGAAAGTGAGCTTTTTGGTTTTGATGTGGCGTCAATCAGTTTAAATAAAGCCTTAAGATGGTGATGATTATCCTGATAAAGCAGCAATAGTAGTTCATAGAGGTTATCTGCTTCCCCAAGAAGCTCACGTTGTCTTTCCAAAGGAATGGCAAGACTTCCCAAAATCGCCGTGATAAAGGCATCATCGGGTGGCAAGCCAATTGATTTAATCAGTGTCCTTCCATCACAGTTTAATGCCTTAGCCTGCACGGTGAGGCGGGCGCGAACGAGTGCTGTCTCCTCACCGTGTAAGTAATGCAGTACGATTTCTTTGATTGAGGTTGTGTGCGTTTTGGTCATTCGAGGCATTGCCTTCTCCTTTTCCAGTGGTAACCCTGCCCCTGTTGGCCGAGTTCATTTTTTTACAAGCGGATTTCAACGTCTTTTTGTGGCAGGCAAGATTCATTGATAGCTGCCATATCAATTCCTGTCAGGTTTTCAAGGCGTTTCTCGTCATTGATGATTAGGTTGGCGCTCTGCTCAAACACTTGGATTTTTTTAACCGCGTCATCGCATAAGGGATTTTGCGCAGCATTTAAAATCTCGCTAGTCAGACCGTCTAAGGCATCAAAATCAATGGGTCGCTCAATGAGTGGCTCAGTAATGCTTTTGCGTTTTAAATAAGCGGATTTCATCCGGGCGATGGGGTGGTCTCCTGCCAGGCGGATATAACATTCCTGGTCTTCCAGGGTCATGATTTCACCCTCATCCACCGTTTTGCGCTTAATGCGCTGTGTACTCATGGTGTTCCCATCACGAATGGAGTTTGGCCCATAAGACTGGCTCTCCCTCACCTCATCCAGCGTCTGCTCGCCTAAATCCTCGGATACCCAGCGCGCTACGCGGCCTTTGGGACTTCGAAAATAAACACTGGTGTTGAATAAATCGGAGATGGCATAGGCCTCATGTTGACCATAGAGAAATTCAAGCTGGGAAATGGATTGAATGCCAATAGCAACGCAGCCGCCAAATTTTCGAATGTCGGCTAAGGTATCAGAGAGCATCTCCAGGCGGTGAAGGCTCGCCAGCTCATCCATAATGAGCCATATTCGCCTGCCGGTGTTGGCTTTTAAGGACTGAATCCCCTGCATGGCAAGGCCAAGCCAGAGCGATATAAGCGGCTTGATTTCGCGGTGGTATTGCGAGCGTGATGTGATAAAAAGCCAGCCTTTCTCAGACTGGGAAGGCTGGCTGGCCTCGTTAATCCAACCCTTAATTGAAAAGGCCTTATCCCCGGAAAGCCCTTCTAAAAAACGCAATGCTTTGGTGTAGGTGGCCAGCACTGATTTGATGGAAATGGCGGTTTTTTCAATTTCTTTGCTGACAAGGTTTTCTGACTCAGTTCCTTTGAGCAGGTCGCGCATTTCATCAAGACTTGTCGTGAGAAGCAGTCTTAATAAGGTCAATGCACTGCGGTCTTCCCGTCCCCGCATCCGCCAGGCAGTACTGGTAAGAATGGTACGGGCAGAATCGACCCAAAAAGGATCGCTTCCCTGCACCGACTTTGGGATGAGATAAGTGGCGAGATTGCCAAGCTCCATGGGGTTTTCACATTCCGCCCATAAATCCCAGTTAGCACATAGGGCTGATACCGGGTTTAATTCCACATCAGTCGCCTCATTAAAAAAATAAGGCTTGATGGTGCATTCTTTGTCATAAATAATGGCAGGCTCACCTAAGCGGCGAATTTCATCCAAAAGGCGCATGATGGCCTGAGTTTTCCCGGTTCCTGTGGAGCCATGAAAGAAAATTCCCTGGAATTCCGACCTGGCGGGCAACGGAAGCTGATTTAACAGACGAATATCGGATTTGCCGCGCCGTGATTTTTCAACCGATTGAATGGCTTCCTTGGGTGTTTTGGCAAGACGAGTTCCTGAAATGAACTTATCCTGGCTGTATTTCTCCCCTTTCTTGATAAAAAAACGGGTAAAAAATACGGTAATGCCACAATAGATAAAAGCACCGGTAATCAGGGCGGCCATGCTTTTTTTAAACAGGGTTGTTTTCGCCTGCTCCACCGCCGCCTGGATACCCGGTGAATGCAAAAAATAATGCGCATCAAAACCACCCACACCGGCTTTTGACCATACAATCACTTCTTCATAGTGTAAATGGTGCAGGAAATCACAGTAGGCCTGTAGTGCAAGCAGCCTGATTTCCTCATGTGATGAGCCAATCATCAGCAGAAGAACAAGCAGCACATAACCTATGATTGCCCAATGCAGAATGCGGTTGGTAACCTGAGCCATCATGGTGGTGCTATAGCCAAAAATCTGGCCGCCACGGATAAACTGCAGTAGTTTTAATAACATAAGTCTGTCCCAAGGATGTTATTACCGTCTCGTCCCTGAAACTGGCTTATTTGTTTTAGTCAGTTATCGCTGTTCTTAAATTTAAGCGCTAAATCATCGCTCCTCAGAAGAAAACAGCGTTGCTTTCTGCATTTTTTCACCAAAAGCTGACACCAGCTCAATCAGCATGCCAAAGCCTAAACGCTCGCTTTCGATGCCGGCTAAAAGACCGGTGATCACAAGGCTGAAAATACAAGCTCCAAATTGAGTAAAGAGAATGTCAAAAAACTCAAGCCCGCCATGGACGGAACTCATATAACTAATTCCGGCATAGGAAATTGAAAAAATAAGGAAGTAAATCTTCACCAAAAGAAAGATTTTTTCTCTGACAAAATCTTCTGATTTAAGCCGGCATTGAATCAGCTTATCAAAGAGAATAAAGCTGCGGATAAAGAAAACTGGAATCAGGGAAAAAGCAAGGGTTAAAAACCATGTCTTAATCAACAGAGAAAGTGATAAATCGACACGGTAACTACCGACCAGCTTAAACCAAAGTTGCACCACTACATTGACCGCCAGCATAAAAAAGGATGACTTAAGAACAGCCGAAAGCAACGCTCCATAATAGTCTTTCGCTGGCACAATATCCATTTCAAGCGTGGAAATGGTGTGCAAATCACTCTTTAAGTCGTCCTTTAGTTTTTGATAATCCATCATCATATTCCTTATTCGAAACTGCTTGGGTATTGGCATTATTTTCTACCTTTATTTTAACTGATTCCGCCTCGTTTGTAATGTCTTTTTTGCGATTATTTTCAAGCGATTGTGCCGCATGATTCAACTGTTCATCACTCATTAAAACAAAGCCTTCTCTGTCTGCTTTTTTATCGACTTTATTCGCGTAATCATGAAATACTGTTTGAAGTGATTTATCGTGTAAAGCTTGCGCTTCACGTTCATGGTTTTCACGAAAATCCTCTTTTGTTGTTGCAAGGGCTGAATGAACCTGCGCACTGACGGCCGCTTGACCCTCGCGGGATTCAAGAAAATCCTCCGCCCAGCGCTGCTGGGTTTGAATGCTGGCCATGTCCGTTTGAAGCATCACCTGCTCACCACGAGCCCCGTGATGGGCAACCACCCAGTCGTGATAGGGCTGGTTTAAATTCATATCAATGCTTTGAGCGTGATCGCTTGCATGGCTCGCCGCCTTTTGCAGTTGTTGCCCATGGCTATACTCACTACTTGCCTGTTCACTTAGGGACAAGCCTTTGGCAAAATTGGCAGCAATCTGCTCAGACTTGCTCAAGTGCAAGGAATCAGCTGCATCCAGATGGTTGTTTCTGGCCGTACTGACCAGATGATTAAAGGTTTCATTAAAAGCTTTGCCTTCACTGGAATTATTAAATTCCTGCGTACTCGCATGCCGGCCGGCACCAAAGCGTCCTGTTGCAGAACCTTCAATCGACCCGCCCCAGACCAGTTTCATGAATTTACCGAGCAGAGCCTGCTCGCTGTTTATCTTCCCGGCGATTGCAAGTTCCGCACTGACATGGCTTGAGCTGTCATGATGTTCATTGTAATGGCTTACCAAATCCTTCATGCGACGCAAATCAGCGCCATAGCTGTCGTTAACTGAATCACTAAGCCCTTCCCCGCTGCGATATTCATTGGCATCGTTACTGGCAAACTGCTTCAGTTCACTTAGACCTGCCTGCAGGTGCCTATCAGCCGCTGTGCGATGCTGGGAGGCATGGGCAAACGAGTCATTGGCCGACTGGTGCAGGGAGTCCACCACACGGTCGGACAGATTCACTCCGACTGCAGCATGGGAGATGGCAGGCAGGGCATTGCCAATACGAGAGCCTGAGGCCGTTTCAGTTAAGAGAGCCCCATTAGCAGTCTGTACGGTGGCCTGGCCTTCGGAATGATAATAATTGCTGTCGAATTTATTCGCACTGGTGTTGCTATAATTCATATTCCAGCCGCTGTAAGAAGCCATGGAGACATTCCCCTGGGCAATCGCCTGCGCTTCACCGACCGATAAAGACTGCGCCATGCCGCCTAAATGCTGGGAGGCTGTACTTAAGACCGACGGCAGCCCCTTGGTAATGTAATAGGCGATGACAGGCACACTCGCCGCCAAAGCACCTGCCGTGTAGGCAAAGCCGCTGGATAAGGTGGCTAAGGTATCAATGTTGGAAAAGCTGACCCCGCCAGTCTTTCCACCAAAGACTGACATGGTTTTAGAAGCGCCTAAGGAGACAAAAAAATGAATGATGATAAACATGGGCGGCCAAGACCATAAAAACACCTGCGATTGCAGGTAGACGGTAAAGACATTCTGCAGCGTTGGTAACAGCGCTACTAAAAATACCAGGGGGAAGATACAGATGGTCAGCATCCACATCACCGTCATGTAATAAGGCAGGCGATAGCTTGCCAGCCAGAAACTGTTGGTTTCAGCCAGATGCATCTTATGCAGGCTTGCCGTATTGGTGTAGTTCATCAACTGCGCATCCGCCCCATTGAAGGCAAAGGCATCCGAGGCCGCGTCACGGGTCGCGTTAATCAGAATGTTCTGGGTCAGCAGTGAGGCGCTATCCTTGGAAATAGTCATGTAATAGTTGTGCGCTGCAGCAAGGCTGTTACCAAATCTGCCTTCATTGCCGTGAACCATGAGTTTGCTTAGACGGTTAATCTCCTCATTTGCAGCAGGGGTTAAGCGTTTTTGTAAAATCGAAGCCGCCTCCTGACAGCTTAAGTTGTCACCGTTTTGCAGGATAACGCGGTAAAGGGGCGATGGGTCTTTAAAATAAAGGCTGATTAAATCGGTGGAGCCTTTTAACGCTTGCGGTGAAATCTGCTGGCTGCCTAAGAGTTTGGCGGCAAAAATACACTGGCGGATATAAGTTGACATATCAAGGGCTAAGTCAGGCGACATGGATAAGCCCGCTGCAGTGGCCGTGCGCCAGGTTCTTGCCCCAAAAATGAGCCCGGTTTTGTTGTAGTCCAAATCATTAGGCATGTGAAAAACAAAAGCAAAGGCTTGAGCAAGTCCATACCCTAGTCCACTGATAAGGGCTCCCGGAAGTGCCACGCCTAAGGGGACATTATCCACCGTTAAGGCCTTACCTGCCGAATCATTGTCCTGCATGTCAATGATAGCCACATTCACTTTCACGCCAATTAAACAGACCAAGGCAAAAAAAGAGGTTAAGACATAACGCACCAGCGCCTGTAGTTTTTTACCCTGAATGTATTGATAGGAGGTCATGCAAACGGCCAGAATCAGCACAATGTCGATAGCTGACTGAAAGGTTGCTGTACCAAGAAGGGTGACCATGGCATCGAGTGCTTCCTTAAAGAAGTCCCCGTTTTGCGGGGTGTAGAGGGTCAATAGGGTCATGGCTGCTCTCCAATATAAGCCTGTTTAAGCATCGGCGTTAAAGCGGATAAGGCCTGTTTCACATTGGTCTGTACCAGCTGGTTGGTTTTAAGCGCCTGATTAAACCGTGCACGGGTTTCGGCATTGAAGTGGTCGACAAAGTGCTGGGCGGTCTGAATGCTTTTAAACAGTTTTTCCTCATTGGCTTCCCCTAAATCGCGGGTCATCAGTGAGGCGCGGATAATCTCTAAGGAACTGGCCAGGTATTGAGCCAGTAAATCCGTGGCAATGCTTTGTGCCATTTCATAGCTGCCCTGAATGCCAAGGTTTTGCTGAGCATGGGCAGAGATAAGCTGAAAAACAGGGGGCTGGGTCATTTCAATGAGACCGCTTTGCTCTGGTGTGAGGGAAGTTCCTGCCTTAATGCTCGTATAAATTCCTTGAAGAATTTTTTGTGCCTGATTGACGAGTGCATCGCCTGCTTTAATCGTATAGTCACCGCCTAAGGTTATCTCAGTACAGTTTTTTACCTCCCCGCAGCGATAACTCGGCAGTTTGCCGCCATAAAGCAGTGCCTTGACAAAATCAGCATGGGTCGCAAGTGAGGGATAGCTTTTCATAGCGCCCTTGTCATTAAAGACGAGCGTGCCTGAAATGGACATGTAGACTTCGGCAAGCTCGCTGTCGTTCGCTAAAAACCCATTGGTTTTAAGGGCCTCCCAGACCACGTTGGTGCTGACCAGAACCCGATCTTTATAGGCAGGGTTTGCTTTGGCCTGCAAAAGCTCTTCATCCATTTTTCCACCGGTTGAGCATTCCTGACGGGCTTTTGCCCAATCGGCAAACACCCCGGTATGGCTGCCGATGTCCTGACAAAGCTGTTGTTGTGAGGCACGGTTTTTAGGCCAGGCAAGTCCTGAAAGGTTTTCCCCCATTTCACAGGAATTAAAATTAGTATTGTTGATGTCATTGGCAAGCTTTTGCATAAACTGCATGGCATGCCCCATTTCAGGCAACTCTGTTTCTAAAGCGAGATTTAACGCATAGCCTCCGCCATTGGAAAGAATGGATTGCATAAACTGCACAATCTGGTCGGATTTGATGAAGGAAAAACCGCCAGCGAATAAGTCAATCCCGCCACAACCGGCTCTAAACCCCGGTGAATCCACATGAGCAAGCTGAAGAGTTCTAACCTGATTTCTCGCATACAACGAGCCCATTGAGGCAAAGCCTGCGGCCTGTGTCTGATAGGAATGGCTGCCTGTCACATTCGCTGCAAAGCCTAGGTGATTAAAAAAATGATTAAGCTCGGTACTTGCTGTAGCAAAGCTTAAATTGGTTGCAAGAAAAAGACTGGCCATTGAGGCAACTCTAATCATTAAACTGCTCCTTAATATGCTGCATGAGCTCATGAAATCGTGCCGCCAACTCATAAGGCGAGGCTTCCCCAAATAAGACAGCGTAGGTCTGCAGGGTATGGCGATTGACCAGAAAAAGGGCAGGAACCGCCGTTTTAAAGCCACCATTTAAGTAAAGGGTATGAAAGAGTTCAGGACTTAACCGGTTGGCTTCAAAACCTGCCAGTGGTTTGCCATCGACACTGTAGGCTTCTACATTCACCTTAAAGGTTTTGGCAAAGTCAGCGAGTACTGGGGCAAACTGATGGCAGTGCGGGCAATCTGAGCGATAAATAAAGAGCAGATAATAGTTGTCCGATAAATCGCGAAGCTCAGGTGATGGTTTTTCTCCATGGATTCCAGTTTGATGGGCAAGCAGCGTATTGAGCTCATCCACAGCAACATTAGCGTTCGCCAGGGTAGTAAAAAGGCAAAGCAACAGCAATAGTAAGTGCATCATGAGTCTCCTAATCCTTCGTAGCTGAATCGTTTAAACTGGGTGGCTACATCCAAAAAACGTTCCTTCAGTTCGGTGACCGACACAAAGCCGTAAGAAAGAGGCGACATTGACTTTGTTTTTAAATGAACTAAAAAAAGAGCCGGGAGATAGCGCGCCTGAAGCGGCAGGGTTTTTTGTACCGTTTCCAGAGGGATGACTTTTGGTTCTGGAAGGCCTGCAATCGGCTGGCC
Organism: Legionella donaldsonii; assembly: GCF_900452385.1. NCBI lineage: Bacteria > Pseudomonadati > Pseudomonadota > Gammaproteobacteria > Legionellales > Legionellaceae > Legionella > Legionella donaldsonii. Next base: position 11,876 of record NZ_UGOA01000003.1, read on the forward strand.
ATCCGTTGCCACTGAAATCATCGCAAACTGATGCTCTCGTACAAAAGGCAGTAAAATGTTTACAAATTTCTGCGAAATCGACTGGTTACCACGATAAAAAAGGATAAGCCCATACTCTTTTGCGCCCTGCGCCAATAGCTTATTGAGGAGGCGCCCTGTTTCATCATTGCGAATAGCAATCGCTGAGTTGTCCGTGGGAAAAAGTAGGCTGTGGTCAAGTTCGGGATGCGCGAGAAGCACCTGCTGCCAGTAGCGAACAAACTGCTGGTTGTTTCGGGCATATTGCTGCTGGGCTTTCATGTAGTCATGGGTGGCCTCAAACGAGGGGTTTAGGAGGGCTTTAGCAAGCCTGTTTTGCGTGTCGCGCCTTCTTGCCATCAAAACCTCATAGGGGGACAGGCCTGCTGGCTTTGGCTTCATGGTCAGCGGCTCTTGTACTGGTTTTTCTACCGAGTACCAGTGAAAGCCCCGTGGGTTATCCTGGGTGATGGCGTTTGCAGGCTGCATAGGCAGCAACAGAAGAAGAAAAAGGATAAGCGGCATCACTGGCCTCCTGTACGCTGCTCAATCCGTTGGCGAATCACTGATGCCGCTCCTGTCGCCTGCGGTAAGTCAGGTTTTAAATCAGAGGCAATGCCTGCCGCCTCATCAGGAACACCACCCTCATAGGGATAGATCGGTTTGACAAAATCAATGCGCGAAAAATCAATCTGCTGAATTTCCTCAACCGTTAATCCTGTGCAGGTCGGGTTTTTAGGCGTACCTAAGGAGGCGGGATTGAGCTGCTTTAACCGCCCTTCTTCCTGAATAAGCCTCGCAAGCTTGGAATCAAAAAGACAATAGCTGTTTTTCCAGATCTTGCAGCCCTTTAAGGGTTTGGGCAGTTTTTTAGCACAATATTTGCCAAGATAGTGTGCTGTGTAGTTGAGCTTGGCTTGTCCGAGCGCCTTATCTTTGTCAGAGCAATGGGCAAGATTTAGCTTCTTCCCCCAGCCTTCATTGGAGCAGCAATCAAGAAAATGAAGCGTGCTTATTTTACAACGCGCCACGGTTCCACCAAAAAGACGGGCATTCCCTCGCTTAAATTCATCCCCGATACCGCCGGAAGCCGCCAACGTTGAAACCGCCTGACCAAAGTCAGTATTTTGGGAGGCATTTGCCGCACTGCATGACCCGTCACTGCAAAAGATGTTTTTGGTGCAAACCACGGCTGGCAGGCAGTGCTGCTCAGGACACTGATAGCGCTGCTCGTAGGCCTCACAATGAGCAACCTCCCCATGCGTGCACTGGGAGGAAAGCTGCAGGCAGCCTCTTGCTTCAAGCGCCGGACAGGTGGCAGCCTGATTGGTGCGACAGGCGTAAGCGATTTCTTTTTCCCAGCAATCACGGGTGATGGCGGCTCCATTCACAAGACGGGTCGCCGCAGCACTTAAACAGCGCTCAGCGGTCGCATGGCAGCGTACATCGCTATTGACTGCTTCACAGTTATCCTGCCAGACCTCCTGAATGACTTTAGGCTTTACGGTGGTAATCGTGAGTCTTAAACTAAGACGCAACGCACGCCCCAAATGCATTTGTTCATTGAGTGTCAGCACCGGATTAGCGCAAGTGGGTAGTGCCGTGACGACAACCGGAATAAAGGGAAGGTCAGAATCCAAATCCTTGATAGCACCTACCGTGACGGTCATCTGCTCACAGCCTTTCAGTTCTGCAAGGGTAGGCGTAACAGAACCTGCCATGGGTTGGCCGGCTTGATTGCTAATCACCCCAGTTGTGAGGTTAAGATTAAATTGCTGAAAAGCCTGCTGGTAGGTAGAGGAGTTAATCTTAAGCGTGAAGGTGGTCTCTTTGCTAATACGCTCATTAAGAGCGGTGACATGAAGTGTTTTCTGGCAGTGCTTTGTTTCAACGACTGGCAGTGCCTCACAACGTTCCTGCTTAAAAATAACCTTGCACTCGGCCGGCTTATCCCTGCAGGCGGCCTTTCCATTTTCCGCATGGGTGAGATTATAACTGTCTTCCTCAATGGCTTTGCTCTGTTGGATGGCCTCATTATTAAGATTAATGTGCGGTCTTTGATTCTCCCCAAACTGCCTGTAAACCTGCCCACCTGCCTTATCGTCATTAAGATGAGCGCGTGCGGATGGGGTTAAGTCCGCTTTTTCAGCCTCAACGCCCTGATACATCGCACCCTCTTTAGGCGCCTCATTGTAGTGCTCAAAAACCTGCTGCGGGTTAAAGGCCTTCATTTGATTTAAGGGTTGATTGCCGAGTGCGCGAGTAAAGTCTTTTGCGGCTTTAAAATCAGCCGCCGTATCCTTTGCCCAAAGGGGAGAGCTTACGATTAAGAGGGTGGCTAACAAGAAGCGCTTACACATGACCCTGCTCCCTAATCGTTTTGGCAAGCTGTTTGAGTTCCCCTTTCTCTGACAGAAGCTCCAGTCCCTTTTCAATGCTGATATTGCCATGGACGACATCAAAGGGCTGATTGGGACAGATGGTCTGTGGCTCACAGGAGGCAAGCCTTTGGGTGATGACAAGGGCTGGTACCTGAGTAATGTTAAACTGCTCAAACCAGAGGGGATCAAGGGCAAGTCCTGTGAAGCGCTGATGCCTTTGGCGGGCTTCTCCTTCAAGGGCTGCAAAAGTAGTGATAGTCTGATTAAAATCGCCTTGAACCAGTCCTTTAATCACCACGGGGATGTGATATTGCGCGGCTTCATCAGCGAGTGCCAAAAGAAGCGGTTTTGGCATGGAAAAGGAGACAAACAAAATGGCACCATCAGCGGCCTGACCGCGCAGGCGGGGTCTATTCGCTTTTATCAGTGGCAGAAGGCTCGCTTTGCTTTGGACAAGCGCTTCATCAGCATTTGCTCTTAAGGTTTTGAGTGTTTCCGTTGAAACACTTTTTTTCAATAAAGCGCCCTGTTGCTGCCAGATTTGCAGTTCATCATTCTGGTTGGCATGCGCAAAACTTGCAAGGCACAATAAACTACTTAATAGAATTTTTTTCATCACCCACCTTTCAAAGGAAACAACAGTTTCTTTTTTTCCAAATTAAAAACCCAAAATTATCCCCATCTCCCGGCAGCGTATGACCTGCCTCCCAATCCGTTACCGTATGACCAAAGGGATGACAGCGTTTTGCCTCAGGAATGGTGTTGACCATCTGGTAGCGATAGCGACTTTTAGGCAGGATGGCGGAAAAATAGGTTTTACAAAGCGCTGGCGCATCCTTGCCCACCGAATCCCGAATTGCCCCTATCCGATGCAGCTTAAAATCAAGCCGTTCAGCCAATAAAATGGCTGCCGAAATAGGGCTTGCCTGATTGGCTACAAAGCCGGTTAAGGGGTAGGTTGAACCCTGAGCACCCTGGCACCAGAATAAGGAATCGATGCCAGTACCTGCGATAGCTTTCGTCGCATCAGCAGCGCAGCTTGCTCGCACAGGCGAACTGGTAAAAAGGGTTGCTTCGGGATTTAAAACAAAGGTCAGTTCCGAGTCATTCCAGGTGGGATCTAATTCAGCAAGATAGGCCACATCAAAATCTTCGGTCTCCATGCAGCCTAAGGACGTTAAAATCTGTAACCAGTAGATAACCGGGTATTTATACCAGTGGGCATAGTAAAATGCCCCCCGACCATCGACGCTCGGCATTTGCGAACCACCCAGCCCCTGATTTTTAACGTGAAGCTGCACGCCTAAATTAACCATGCAGTAGGGTTTGCGGGTCACATCAACGAGGGCAAAGGGTTCCCAAAAGCCTAAACTGATGCCTAAGCGTTCCCCGATAGCAGATGGACAGAGGCATACGGGGTTTGAAGGATTTTTGGTATCCGGGTAGCCTCCTTTCACCAGATTGGCCTTACCAATCGTCAACGGAAAGAGGCAGTTCCAGCAAATGTCGGTGATGGGGTTGATAAAATGACCCTTGCACTGAGAGGCCTCTGCCTTCATCCCAAGGGCTCCTGCAAGCAGTATCGCCAGTAATAGTCTTGTTAAAGCAGCCTTAGACATCATTGACTCCTATCTCGGTAATTTTCCAGTCAAGGCCATCCTGCACCACTACCGCCGGCACATGCTGGACTTCAAGCTTACGACTTAATAATCCGCCCTGGTCAAAGTAAATCCGGCCAAAGCGCTTTGCCGCCTCCTTAATATCCCCGCCGGTGAGAATGAATTTTACAAAGGCGTAATCCTGATAATGGCGCTTCACCCAGCTCACCTGAGCGGCATCATCGCCATTAAAAAAAATCAGGGTTTTGCTGTAATGGATTTGCGTAAAGGGATTGATGGTCGTGCCGGCTTTCGCAATCAGCTCGCCGTTAGGCAGGCGGATATCCTGATTCACCACCATGCTCGGATTCACCCGATAAGTCGTTGGATGATTCGTCACGGTCAAGCCGAGCGGTTTGGGGCGAAGGGTGTTTTTGGCAATCCGCGCGGTCACTTTGTCCTGGTGGCGTTTAAGCTCGCCTGAGGCCTGCATCTCTGTCAGGCGCTTAAAAACAACCTCACGGATGTCTTCTTCTGCCACTGGAAAAATCGCACCATAATGCCCCAGGTTTTTAGCCGGGCTACTTTGCGCAAGCAGGATAAGGGGCAGCACAATAAGGCCTTTAACCATGTTGCGACACCTCGTTTAAGGTCTTTTCAATGAAATAATCGGTAAGCTCGTTTTCCCCACTGTTGCCGAGCACCGGTGCTGCAATCAGGGTAACCTTATGCGCCTTGCAATAATCCGCTATGACGTCTGGTAACCGTTTGGCAAAGGCCGATAAGAGCGCCTTCTGCTCTGTCTCGCTCAATGGTGAGCGACTTAAAAGGAGCGCCGGCTGATGTAATGCGCGCTGCATGTCAATCACATAAAGTGTTGGCTTTTTACAGGCCTTAAAAGAACCAATCAGCACTGCAAAAAAAACGAAGGCAAACAGACCTATTTGACGCATTCGGCTAGCGGCCATGACGGGCTCCATAATGCGCTTTGGCAACCCTGGCCACTGCCTCTAAAAAGGGCATTCCTGCTGCCTGATAATTTAAGACCGCCTGATAGTCGTTGCCATCAGAAGACAGCAACACCAGCGTAAAGGGGTCGACAAAGAGGCGGTGAAACGAGGCAATGCCATTGGCTTTGATTAAGACCTGAGAAAACCCGGCATCACGTGCCTTGGGAAAGCCTTTCAAGAGCGTCAATTCATAATCTGAAAAGGTTTTATGCGTCGCTTGATGGTCTTGGAGCGATCCGAGATCTTGAAGGAAAATCAGCTTTAAGGCGGAGTTTTCCCAGGCAGCCCTCGCCTCCTCAAACCGGTAATAATCTTCTATCCCCTGGGTAATGGTGACAAAGGATGCCTTGTGTCGACGCCCGGTGCGAAACCCCTTGGTAATAAAGCGCGCCGCAATGGCATCACCGGTAAAAAACGACCAGGCCTCATCAATCACACACATTTTCTGCCGATTGCGGTCAGAATTAAACATGCGCCGCTGAAATTGCGAAATCACGGATAAAAGAACAGGGGCACGAATGGATTGATTGTCTTCAATTTCTTTTAAATCCACCACAATAATTCGGGCTGAAGGCGAGAGCTCTGAGGGTGCATTAAAGGCCTTGCCGTGCTCAGCGTCCCGACAGTATCGCTTTAGATTCTTAGCAAGGATGCGCGCTGTCGGATAGGTTTCCCGGCTCTCGTTATAAAGAGCAAGTAGTCGTGCCTCAACATCGTCAATCAGGGTTTGTCGGCCTGACTGTTGAAAAGCCGATAAAATCGCCTCGCGAAGCGTACCACGGTCATCATCGGTCGCCCCAAGGCGTGGGCAGGTCAATAATTCAAACAAATCAATGATGTCATCGAGTTCTCGGTCAATGTCGCTGACATGGGTAAAGGGATTCATCGCAAGGTTTGAGTATTCCAGATAGGTGCCGCCTAAGGCTTCACAGAGTTTGCGGTAACTGCCGCCTATGTCGATGATAAAAATATCCCCACCGTTAAAAAGGACGTTTAACATCAGCATCTGAATAAAAAAACTTTTCCCCCCGCCTGAGGTGCCTGTGACAGCGATGTTGTAATTGGTGCCAAAGCGGTCTGAAAAAGGGTCGATACAGGCAAACTGGTCGCGCATGGTGGGCAATAACACCCCGCTGCCAAGGCCTGCCCAGTCAGCAAGAATCGGCATGTACTGGGTCGCATTCCAGGAGGAAATCGGCCACATCATCGTTGGCAGGGAAAAATCTTTCTGCAAATTCCCGGTGTATAAAAAAGGCATGGACACCAGAAAATAGGGAAGCTGCAGGTTTTTAGGCAGGCCTAATTTAATCCCATTATAGCGAAACGCGCTGCGGGCTGACTCAATGTCCCGTTCTTTCTCCTGCGGTCTTGAAAAAAGAAGGAGGTTATAAAGCATTTTAACCGCTCCTGTTTTCTGTGAGACCAAATCGTCTCTGAAATAACGCCAGTCGCGCGCCTGCTCCTCCGTTCCCGCCACCCTTAAGGCGTAATCGCTTTTCGCCTTTTTATCCAAATCGCGCGTTTTGCGGTTTGCCCGCGTCTGGGCTTTAAGCGGCTCATCGATTGAATAAATCACCGAAATCAGATGGTTGCAGCAAATGCTTTGCTCAGGTTCAAAGATATTGCTGCTGTTGTTTAAGTTTGACCACAGGTGAAACTCAGGAGGGAGCTTGTCAATGGTCAGGATAGAAATGGCGGTTTCAAAGCACTTCTCTGCCGCACTGACTCCTGTAAGAAGAAGGCAGTCTTTCTTGACTTCAAGGTCAAAATCATGAGTTAACACCTGATGTCGTAATAAGGTCTTCTCTTCACAGGACGGATACGCGGGAGTCAGGGTATCCGGGTCGTGGGACAGGTAAAAACTTAAGAGATGAAGAAAATCATCGGCGCCTGCGCACTGAAAGCCGATTTTAGCGGCCGTAAGCGAGGCTTCAAACGACACCCTGAACTGGGAAAAGGATGCTTTAAGGTCTTCCTCTGAGCCCTTATTGACTTTATCAATCAGCACAAAGCACTCAGTCTGGGTCAGCCTTGGTTTTAATGGCGTGTTCGTTGCAAAGCCTTCTCGTGCGGCCTCCTCATAAAAAGCCTTTAATTGCTCGCCTAAGAGACTTAAATTGGCAAACTCCGTATTGGAAAACTGGCGGGCAAACCGCTCAATCTCAAGTGCTACCTGATTATGCTTGACTAAAATCATCTGCAGCGTAAATTCATGGGTCACCTTGGTGCGAAGAAGTGTATCCATCTGCTCAGCGATGGCTTCATTGGCACCGGTCAAGGGAGTCAGGCGGTATAAAAGCCCGGCATTCGTCTTATTAAAAAAAAGCCGGCTTGTCTTGTCAAAATAAAGGTAAGGCAGTAAGGCGCTGAACGAGGGGTAGCGGTGGTCGTTAAGACTTAATGCGTCCTCATTGGCGGCCTGTGAACAGCCAGGCATGCCCGGTGAAAAGTCACCGGCGGCGTTCTTTTTCTTTGAAGCACTCATCCAATTCTCCTGTAATGATTCATTGTTTCCATGGCTGGTTTACACAACAGCCGGGCTTAAGAGCAATGGCTCTGACGGTATCGGCCTGCTGAACAAACTGGCCATCGGGTGTAAAGCGCCTTGCTGTCACCATCTCATTCACCCGCTCCATGCTTTGACAGCCGCCTCTGTCCTTAAAGGGGCAGCGGCCATCGGATTCATCTAGAATGGAATGGCCGCAACCAGTCAGCGTTGTGAGCAGGAGGGCTGTCAGAAAAATGGGCTTAACCATGGCTAGTTTCCTTCTGAATGGGTGAAAAAAGCGGCTCGCTTAATTCCGGTTGGCTTTTGCCTAAAAAGACCTGCTCAGCAGCAGGCTCGGAATTAGGCCAGAGAGAGCCCTGTTCGTGATTATTATTAGCATCCATAGAGTCTTGTGATTCAGTGGATGTACGGCTTATTGTGGTTGTTACCGAGGGCTCCTCGCGAGCCTCTTCAAAGGCTTTTCCTGATTCATAGACCTGATGCTCTTTGTCAATCCAAAACCCCTTAGTAAAAAGCACTGAAACCCGCCGCCCTGCCTTGGCAACCACCAGAGGATGGTATAAGTCCGCAATTTTCATCACATAATCCGAAATTTTATTGGCAGGGTTGGTGATTGCCCCGCCAGCCGCGGACTGTCCAATGGCGCGAGGGGAAAACGTGGTAATCGATCCATTGCTGTTAATCGTTTGTGCCGAGCCATAGTTTTTTAAGCCATCGCCAATGCCTGCCAGCATGCCGGCAGCTGCGGTGTAATTAAGCAGGGGTTTGGTTTTAAGAACGGAGGTGCCGCGTAAATCCTGCATGGCATCTAAGTCAAACACGGTGCCATACACTTTCTGTTCAAAGTTTAAGCGCTTGCCCGCACAGGATAAGGTTTCCAGATGCAGGACAACAGAACTTGCCGATAAATCCCCGTAGGTTGAGACTAAGGCTGAGCAATCTTTTAAATGAGAGAACTGGTTATTGGGCATAATGCCGTTAGAGACCAGACGAATTAAGGCGGTTCCCATGTTTTTAGAGCCATTAATGCCGGCATCCCCTAAAACACCGGTGAGCATCACACCCTCCACAAAGGTACCTGCCCAAACATAATTGTCAGGGGTATGTTCTTCCTTGTTTTTATTAACTAACAAGCGCACTGTTTCAAGGCCAGCATGGGCGTAATAATCGCGTTGCTGCTGTAATTTGGCTTTTTTTCGTGCCTCCATTTCCTCTTTAGTTGGAGGTCGTGCCGCAATGCCTGCCATGGATGACGAGGATGCGGTTTTAAGCAGTGCGAATTGCAGCTTTTCATTGATTTTGAGGTTTTCTTCTTTCAGGGAAGCCAGTTGCTCATTCATGCTTTTGATTAAGGCTTTCGTCTCCTCATCCATTGTGGCGGCAGGAGCCACTGTCTCCTTCTCTTCCTTTTTTTTCATCCTCGCTGTTAGTTTATCAATCTGGTGCTGTTGCCTTAGAAGCAATGCCTCATCGCTTCGTTGGTTAAAGGATTTATCAAAAACCCCATCAAAAGCCGGCGGCCGCTTAATTTTTGGCGCTGGCGAGCTTTTGGTAAAGGCATAAAATCCCACCGATAAGAGGGCAATGAATAACAGCGCCAGCGCGTTTTTAAGCTGTTCTTTTTTGGCCTCGCCATTGAGATTACGCCGCCCTTTTGTGAGCGTTTTAAGTTTGCTGAACAAGGCCTTCATTTAACCGACCTCCTGATAAAGCCCATAGAGCAAGGCCGTTTCACCGGGTGCAATGGCTTCTTTTGACAGACGAAGCGACAGGGCGGATTGATTGGCGAACAGGGCGGTATTAAGCGCCTGAATCGCGTTTGATTTGTTCTCAATGGTATAGATGTAGGCTGACATCCCCTGATGCTCAAACGCCTTCTTAAGGTTTAACTTCAAGATTTTGTTGACATAAAAAGGCCGTGTCGGAGTGGGCTTTGCCTTAAACCCCTCTGGAATGTCGCCTGCCATTAATCGTTCTATCACCTCCTCTGCCTCATTGCCTGCTTCAGGGTGTTTAAAGGCGGTCTTTATTGTCATGCCCTTGTGTACCAGACGTATTGTTTTACCCTCTGTCTCTTGCGGTCTGATGGTTAAGGAGAAATGATGATTCGCATCGGTCACAAAAAAAACAGTCAGGGGAATGTCTGCCATCGGCTTTAAATAAGCCGAACTATCCATCTCCCCTGTGCTGCCTGCGGTCTTATTCACTGTAAAGGCATTTTCAGGGTAAGCCAGTTGTACAATTTTTTCGCCTTCAACAAAAATGCGGTTAAAATTAAGGCTTGATAAGGCCACCTCAAACTGCTCCCCTTCCGCAAAGGGAAGCGCTACGGGTGCGCTACCCGCCCAAAGTGAGGCTGATATCAGCATTAGTCCTACTGATTTAGACAAGGATTTCATTCACTAACCTCCTTAATGGATTGCAGCATGAGAAGACCTGACTTCAGTGCAAACTGAAGCAGGTAGGTTTTTCGCTCTTCTTTAAGCGGCAGACCATGACTGGTTCGATGTAATACCCCTGCTACACGTCCCTGATGATGGCTGATGTCGATTTCAATATGGTCGACATCAGCATAAAACACACTGGAAATGTTTTTTTCCTGCACGGTTCTTACTTCCTCTTCAAGCCGGCGCTTAAAGTGCCGCTGAAAATCTGCCGGAATTAAATGAACAAGCTGCTCCACCCTTGCCTCGATGGTGTCGGGTGAATAAGTCAGGCGTAAGTCAATCACTTTCAAAGCGAGGTCTTTTAAATAGCCTGGCGAATAGGCTGTCTCTCCAATGTTAAATTCACTTCCCGTGCAGAGTGGTAGCCAGTGGGTTTGCCTATGCTTCACGACATAGGCGCAAAGAAGACTCAAGGCCACCACCGCAAGGCTTGAAGAAATTGCCCAGCCCAGCACCCACTTGAGAAGCAGGCGGGTTCGGGCAATGACGTCATCACGATAAAGAATGTCCATGGCTCACCGGGTGTACAATCGGTTGGAAGAATCAGGAAAAGCACGAAACAGGAGCGAACTCATCCTGTGCGGCAATCCCCAGTAAAGACTTGCCAGAAAAAAGCGCAGCGGAAACCCGCCAAAGCGGTAATGCATGACAAGACTTAATGCCGCGCCAATGATAAAAAGCTCAAAGGCGTAGCCTGCAAAAAGGCCAATCGTTGTCAGCAAAAAGACCGGTATGGCGGTGGTTATCGGAATGCCGGCCAGTTTCGGCTCCTCTGAAAGGAGAAAGGTTTTGTAGTGGCGTGCCATTATTTAAGTGCCCAATGAGTAAAAGCCATCAGCACCGGAAGCCCGCCCAGCACCACAATGTTTTTGGTTTTGATGTAGGCATAGGCACCCGCCAATCCCTCAGCCAGCAGGATAAAATATTGAGTATCCGAGCCCTTACCAAAGGTGGCACTGATGTCAGACTTAAGTCCACCCAAGTGATTAGTTCCCGTCCCATCGGCAAAACTCTGGCCGCAAAGAAGGGCATTGACAATAAGACCAAGGACAATCAGAGGCATAAACTGCTGACTTTTAATAAAGCAAAGAATGCTCAATCGGTTTGCTACTTCTACAATTTTCATCGTTTTTTCCTTTTTTTAATTAAAAAACTTCCGTCAACCCTCGCGGGTTTAAAAAACACCGATGGTTTTTAAAATGGATTTAGCTGGTTTTTGTCAGTGCCTCATGAATGGCTGCCAGCCGTTCATTGCCTGTTTTAATCTCGGCCAACAGAGCATCGAGCTTTTGATTATTTTCAGAGAGCAGGCTTAAAAAAGTGACGTATTCTGCTGCATGGGCAAAGGAAGGCAGCTGCTCATTTAGCATCACAAGTGCGGCGTAGAGGGGGCTTCCTGTCATGACCTCCCTGACGCGGTTAAACATCGACAAGGCATTCTCTGCCTGCACGCTTTCTGTCAGCGGTGCTGCAATCCCCATCTTCAGTACGAGCATCAACACCACGGATAAACTGATTTTTTTCATGATTTCCCTTTTCGGCTTATTGATAAATTAATCCACTGCCAGAATGCTAAAGAGAGGCAGCCAAGAATTAGCACCATTACCATTGCCGAGGTTGGCTTGAAATGAAGGATTAGTCGGGTCATGCGCTCTGTCAGCAAGGCATCCGGTGTGGTCGCAAGCATCATCAAAGCACCCAGCACAAGAAAAAGTGCCCAAACGCCAACCAAGAGAAATAGCGAATGAAGAAAAAAGCCTGCTGAGCAAGCGAGATGACGACACCCCTGTTGTAAAGCATTTTTAGCGAACTGTTTCATTCCTGCACCCTGCTTAATATTTCAACCTGCGCCTTTATGTCGCGCACCTGATTAATAAAAGGGACGGCGTTAACCGCGATGTTTTTACACCAGTCTCGGCTTCCTGCAATGGCCTGCAACTCATTCTGGCTATAACCTAAGTCGGTCAGCGCCAAAACGAAGCGTTGATAATGGACTTTCATCGCAGCGGCTTTTAAATAAGCGGCTGCAATCTCAATATCACCCTGGCAGGGTGATTCCAGGGTTTGATGGGAAAGCGAGGTCAAAGCTTGAGCTGTCTCCTTTAAAGCCTGCTCAATCGCAGGACGCTCAGGAAAAGCCAGTACGCTGCCGGCAACTAAACATCCTGCAAGGGGTAAAACAAGTCGTTTCATTGGATAACCTCCTGTTAAAGTACTGCTTAGAAAATTCCTGTTAATGTTCTTACTAGTCCCTGCTCCAAAGCAGATTTAGCCTCAGCAAAGGTCAAATTCACTTTGTCCGCATTGGAAACGATACGGGTGCGGTAGCGTAAAAAGTCACTGTCTTTAGTCGATATCTGATAGGTACCGGACGCTGTGCCATTATCAAGGGAGGAACGAAACTGCTCGCGAACCTTTGCACCCTTTCCTGCACGCTCTGAAATCTGTACATCGGTGATTAGCGTGTAATTAACATCTTTAACCAGTGAATCCGCGGCAAGGCCTATCACACCGCCTGCAAGTCCCCCTGCAAGGATGGTGTTACCATTGTGGGATAAAGCCCCCAAAGCAGCACCGGTTCCAGCACCAGCCAAGGCCGAACCAAAGCCACCGCCTAAAGCAGTCTGACTTGCAGCCACGCTCATCTTGCCGACTTTAAGAATATTGGCCTGTAAGAGGTAATGAGCATTCTTTGGATTATTAACTACCTGATAACCCTGTGCCTTTAAAGAGTCAGCCAGGGGTTTGGCAAGGTCTAAACGCTCCTGTGAGGTATTCTTCACCGCAATGAAAATCGTCTTTTGACTTGGAGCGACGGGGTCTAGAAAAATGGTTTTACTGAGTTTTGTGTCAGTCGTCATTTTGCCATGCTCAAGCACCGTTTGAGTGGCAGCACAACTCATTAGAAAGACTGCGGTTGAACCTAACAGCGTCCATTGAATGAAGGATTTTGTAGTGTCATGTTTCATCATAATTCCTTGTTTATTTATTATTAAATCCGGCTCTCATTAGCAGCTCTGAAAAGACGCCCTTCTTTTGCACCATGTAGTCGTTGGATAATTTCCCCTCTTATAGGCACCGCATGCTCAGTAAGAATGACTATCGTCACGGTATTGCCTTCAATCGCTCTTATTTGAACTTCAATCTCATCGCCTATGCGAATTGACTCCCCTGGCCTTCTTTTTACAATCAACATTTAATTGCTCCTTTATTAATGAATTGCTACCAGCATCATCAGACCTAATCCTGCAAATACCCCATGCAGGCACAACACCTGAGCCATCAGAGGGGTTACTAAACCTCTTTCTACGTTCCCTTTGAGCTTCTTTAACATCCCTGTCTCCAATCAGTAGTTTTAATGAACGTGAGGCTTCGCTTCACAGCGATACAGCAGCTGGCAGGCCTCTACGATTTTTTCCCAGGCAAGCCATAAATCAGGGTGCTGGGTTTTATCCCAGGCACGCCATAAGGTACGACCTGATAGGCGAAATAACTCAAGCAACTCTTCCGGTGTTTCGGCGTCAAAGAGTAAGTTGCTCATCAGGCAGTCCTCAGTAATGATTTAAGGTTGGGAATAGGGTTTCGTTTCGTTCTGATGGGAGAAAGCGCTGTCTCTGGCACATCAGTCAACAAGATACCGTCTGCTACCTGCCTGCAAAGTTCCTCATAGACGTTTTTAAAGACTGTAAAGGCCTGATGGACGGGTGCTTTATCCATAAAAGCCACACCGGCTCGTACCAGCGAATGCTTGACCACAAGATGCGACCAACGGGTGCGGCTTGGAAAAAGTAAATGAGCCTGGACTTCTCGAAACGCTTCATGAACCGTAGGTACCCCCTCCCCTGCTCGTTTTAAACAAAGGTGGCGGAACTGAGTACAGTTCGGCGGCCAGGTTTCAAAGCGGCTATCGCGGTAAAGAGCATGAAGGCCATGACGAAGATCATCGCGGCTTAAATCGTTAAGCGCTTGATACCACACACCAGAGGCATCACTCTCCCCGTGAGCATGGGTAAATCTTGCGCCGTAAATGTCAGAGAGCTGCTTCCATAACAAAGCCATCAATGCTTTGGGTAAGACTGCCTTTGTCGAAGAATTGCCCTGTTCGCTCGCAGTAGTCAAACTCGCTGGCATAGGCTCGGATAACACGCTCTGAAGGAGTGAGTGAACGGGCTTTGGGTTGACGGCTGTCTGCATGAAAATCTCTCCCTGATGATGGTGGTTGTGTTTTTTTGTTTAGTTGTAAGCGCTCAGCTCGACGAACTAAAAAATTCAAATAAACCGGCTGGTAATCGGCAAAAGCTGAACCCCAGGCTTTGTTTTTTGCAATGAAATCAGCAATGACTTCGGGCTTATGGGCATCATGAAAGCCAAGTGCGTGGGCTGTCTCAATCGTCTCCCTGGTGGGTGTGAACGAACGAGTGATTGGCTGCTTGTTAAGCCATGCCTTATTGTTGTTATTATTTATATTATTAATATTTATATTCTTTGCAGTTGAACTTTTTTTCTCTTCTGTGGGGCACTCACAGAGTAACTGCATGCTTGATCCTCTCTTGCTTTCCCCTGATGTATCAAAGCTTTCTTTATAATTTGATGGGTCTATATAACTATGTTGAACTGTGTGTAGTTTTTCCTGAGTGATAAAATGTGCATAAATAGCAGGCATTTTGGGGAAATGACATTTCAGCTTTTGTCCTTGAGAAATCAGCCTGAAATCATCAGGATGGTTTTCAGCTATCGTTCTAAAATAACTCCGAATGGTTTCTTTTTTGGGGATACCTGCTCCCCGTCTTCCTGGCGCGTGATGAACTGACAATAATATAGCTAAGTCCCGATAGGATAAATTCTCCACCACTCCTGTTTCAGGATTAGCTAGTGTTATCAGCGATTTGATAAGCGTTGTATGGACATGTGGAAGCCCGTTGAATATTGCCTCGATTTCCATCCGAGCTTTATTGTAATTAACTATTTGCTCCACAATATTTTAACCATAAAGTCATTGAACTTAGCATTTTATAACAAATTTGTTAAATTCAATCAACATATTTGTTATTTGATTTTTCATATTTGTTTGTTTGATGCTTTTATAATAACTAATAAGATAATTTGAAGACAAAGCATAGTTCCTTTAAACTAGTCTTTTAACAATTTTGATACGAAATGAAAAAAGCAAAACTTAATAGGGTGGAATCAGAAGCCCAACTCATCGCTCACAATCTGAGAGCCCTAATGAAATTGCGCGGAGTTACTGAAGCTGAAATTGCTAGATCGTTGAACACATCTGTTATGACAGTTCGAAGAGTTATTTCAGGAGAAACAGAAGATCCACGTATTTCAACATTGAAACAAATTGCAGATTATTTTGGCGTTAGTATCGATTATCTTATGGAGGAAAATAATCAGCTTCCTATTAAAGTAATGGAAAAAAATATTCCAACCTTTGTACCGATTCTTGATTGGAACAAAGTTGGAGCTATGAATTCTATTTCGGAGATGGATTTTTCAAATTGGGAAGATTGGTATCCTTGCTTCAATAGACAAATTAACAGGGAATGTTTTGCATTAGAGAGTAGGCCTTCTATGCAATCACGATTTCCTATAGGCACATTATTTATTGTTAATCCAAGTGAATCCCCCATTGATGGCGATCTCGTTTTAATTAAGATTAAAAATACTAATGAAGTTTTTCTAAGAGAAGTTGTAATTGAGTATCCTAAGTGGATTTTGCAACCCATTATTTCTGATTCAGATATTATTTTTTATGATGATCAGATACATACAATTGTAGGAGTCATTATTCTTACAGTTTTTCATGCAAGGAAATAAAGATTAATTTTAACCCCCCATCACTACACAAGATGAGGGATTATAAGAATCTATAAATATAACTAACAACATATACAACTGGGAGATTTAATTAATTGGGGAATTAAGTCATTAAGAAATGAGGACGATAGATTATATATTCCAGGGCTATTTGACTCACGTGGACCAGCAACGTTTAAGGTATTAATATCGTTATCTGCAATCCATTCCATACATGCTTCGATTGCTGTTTTTCCAGCAGAAAGGTCGACAATATAATAGGGTTTTTTACTAGAGGAGACAACTTCAATGGTTAACAAAGTGCCGTCTTTAATTCTTTCTGGCAATGGTAAAGAAGGGACCAAAATCAACGTACCATCTGAATCTTTAATGTTTTTCTTTGTCCGTGCATCATAATTCTCTTTCTCGCTTGAAAACGTGCCATCAAGTTCTGTTAAATTTTTATACTTACTCGGGATAGTTCCATTTTCATCTAGTCTCCCTTTAGGACACCAACCTCCATACTCAACACCTAGATCAATGGCTGTATCCAAGGCTGCTCTATCTACACCAGTTTGCCCACCAGAAACAATTTTCGCTAACATAATCATCTATCCTCTATATATTTGTTGATATGCAATAGGTGTGAATCGAACATCAAAATCATAAACATCAATGCCAGTAATATTACGAATATGATTGACTAGTAATTGGGATGGAAACGATAAGATTAGGTTATATCCCATTTTAATCAGATAACTTATAACTACGACTTTCAAAATATATCCTAACGGGATTGAATTCAACTCCATCAGTAAAATAGCAATAAAAGAATACAGAGCTTCCGAGATGGTACATGCTCCTAAACAACGCAGCCAAAATTTTTCACCTTTGTGCAAAACTTTCCACTGAGTCAAAATTCTTGAATTAAGAAGCATGGCAAACAAATAAGCAATACATCCGCTTAGATGAATGCGTAATAAAGGCCAACCTAATATTTGACTGTAAGATTCATTGCCTGTAAAAAAGGAAGGTTGCGGTGCATGGGTTACCAGTAAACATATCACTACAAAAAAACTTTGAGCAATAATCCCAAAAAAAATAACGCTCCTTGTCATTTTAAATCCATATAATTCAGCTATTACGTTATCTAATAAAAAAACAAATGGCGAGGTCAAAGTACCTCCTAATACATAGAGATTATCCCCACCTAAATATCGATTAGTTAAAATTGCGTTGCATAACATTAAGGCAACATACAGCATACTCAACAGAACAAGGCACTGATAACCTAATGGATTATTAGTTACGGAATAAGAATTATTTTTGTGCAAATTAATTTGTTCATTATCGAATGATATATTGGCCATTTTAATACACCTTTTTAAAGGGAATTACATTGGCTTTTTTTGTAGCATTAAAATATTTATCAATAATTTTTAATCCAGCATTTAAACCAATATAAAACGCCTCTTCTGCACTAAATTTGCTAATCTTGATTTCTGAAAAAGCTATTTCACGTGGGTCTTCTACATTTTCTTCATAAGAAAGGAGATCAACATAACAATAATCCCCTTTCCTATCTTGGTATTTAATTCTGTATATACCATAATCATGATGAGCCTTTTTTATGCGCTTCTGATAATTTGAAACATCTAGATTATTCTTTTTTAGATAGAATGCGAACTCAATTCCTATGTAGCAAGACTGTAGTGGATGAAGACTATATAGAATATCTAAATCAAAAATAATGTCGGATATAGAAGTCTGGAAAGTAGATTTTGTATTGACGCACTGAACTATATATTTTCCTTTTCTGAAATCGACAATTTTATATGATACATATTTAGACAATACATTATCAAACGACGTATAATTTCCCTTTAAGAAAAAATAAATTTTTTTTAGGAACGGAACCATTACCATCAGAACACCTAACCTTGTCGTTTAAAAAAACCAATCCTTATTCTGTTTTTTTATTAGCTATTCATTTGCCTGAAATTCTTATTTGCTTCAAACTTCAGTTACCTCTAAAATGAGCATATGTTATCATTTATTTGATATGCGCATATCATATATAAAATATTATATGATATCAATATATCGTTTTAAACTAGGGTTAGTTACTATGAAAAAATTTTCGATTGAAATGGAAGTTAGAGATAATGAATTAGATGCTCAAGGTATCGTAAATAATTCTAACTACATGATTTATCTTTCCCATGCTCGACATAAACATGGAGATGCTTTGGGCATTAATCATACATCGTTTGCTGAAATGGGCTTAAATTTGGTGATTACGTCTTGTACAATGAAATTTAAAAACTCCCTTTTAGCTAATGAGAAATTTATAGTAACAAGTGAGATATCTAATGGAGAATTACCTTTTCACTGGTCCCATAGGCAAGATATAAAGACTGTGGATGGTAAGGTGATTTTAAGAGCAATTTTTAATGCTACTTGCGTAAATACAAAGGCTACAAACGGTAATAAATTGAGTATTCCTGAGGTTATTGAACAAGTTATTGGCTAAAGAGACGATTCTGTTCAACAACAAAATACTATTATCTGACTTTGCAGTTGACTGATATAAACACAAGGTAGGGTTGATAAAATATTTTTTATTGAAAGAACTATTTAAAAACATGAAAAGAATATGATCCTAACAGTTCATTTTCGTAAAACCAAGGCCTATATGCTAACATCTTATCTCATTGAATTTAAATATTCATTAGAATATGACAAACGTTATAAATAATACAATCGGCGATCGAATTACATATTGCAGATCGTCTCTGTGCTTAACTAGAAAGGAGCTTGCTGAAAAGTGGGGAGCTGCTTCTATTCCAACTTTAGCTAGGTGGGAATTAGATACGGGCAAGATACCAATCAAAAAATTGCTCTCGCTGATAGAATTCTTTCATGCACAGGGTCTATTTGTCACGGAAAGCTGGTTGAAAGATGGGGCTGGCTCTCCACCTTTACTCTTAAAAAGTGATCAATTTGATGAATTAGATTTTGATAGTATTGCTCAAGAAAAATTACTAGATATAAATAGACAAGTTAAATATTTCATTTTTGGACAAGTCAAAAACAACCTAATGTCGCCTTTTATTAAATATGGTGACTACATGGGCGGTGTCAATATAATAGAAAGTGCAGAATTATCTTCTTTGCAGGGTGAGCTAATTTTCCTTAAAAAACGAGTTACAGGCTTAATGGTTGGGATTTTAAAGGAATGTATAAACCAAATTAGTATTAAAAATTTTGATAAAACTGTAGAATTTATCGAAATTGAGCATGTTGAAGCTTTAGGGAAAATTCAATGGTTAATAAGAAGACCATAGAGGCTGATAAAAAATTCTGGCAAATGAATAATGAGCTCATAAATGTTGGAGCAACATACCTATCTTTGTTACTTTTCAATGAAAATAACGAAATAATTTATTCTAAATCAAGTGATATAGATTGGGCAGATGAATTTACAACTACAGGATTATACAAGCATTGTCATTTATTAAGTGAAGCCAACAACCAAATGAATTTACATAAAAATTCCTTTACAGTAGTTTGGGACTTATATTCACCTCAAACAGAGGAGGCGAAAGCACTGGATGATATTCGAAAATATAAGGATATAACACACGGTATAGGATTTTGTGTAAAAAATAGTGATGATACAAGGATAATTCTAAACATTGCCGGCAAACATACAGACGTTAATTTTGCAAGTAATGTTCTTAAAAAACGGGCAAACATATATAAAGAGCTATATTCATTTATTTTGAGTACACCACCCCACCTTCTATCTGAGTTTTTATTAAAATAAAGAATTCAAATAGCAACTAAAAAACACCTGTTACCTACCGAAAATTCTAACAAAGATACGCAAGAGGTATCTTTGTTAGATTTGAGAGATATTATGCTGACCTAAAGGCCAAATTCGTTTCGTAGCTATTTTGGCTCCTTCGCTTAATGCTTCTAGCTTTTTCCATACAATGCTCTCTGGAACCATAGCCCAATCAACAAATGTTTCAAAACCACAGTCACAACCAGCGATGATGAGGGAAGGATCACCAACAGTTTGGATTGCAAGACAAATTCTATCTGCAATCAACTCAGGATGCTCTACATAGCAAGTAGTGGTATCAATCACGCCAGGAATTAAAATCATCGAATCTGGTAATGGATAGTCTTTAAAAATCTTATATTCATGTTGATGACGAGGATTTGCTAAAGCAATGCTGATAGCACCAACTTTGGCCTGATAGACAATATCAATAATATCTTTGAGTTCTACATCGAAAATATGAGGACCTTCATAATTACCCCAACACGTATGTAATCTAACATCGTCCCGAGGAATATTGGTGAGGGCTCTATTTATAGCCTCCACATGAAGCTCTGCTCGCTTGCGATATTCACTTAACGACAAATTGTGAAATTCCATATGCCGCTCCATTAATAGATCGGGAGCATCGATTTGTAGCAGAAAACCATGCGCATGAATCAATTCATATTCTTGTCTAATTTGATCCGCTAGCGAAAATAAATAGTTTTCGTAGGTATCATAAAACTCATTATGCATTGTTGTAGCGATAATGCCCGGTGAAGGAGCCGTCATAAATGTTTGAGTGAATTGCAGAGGACTTTTTTTCATTGCCCTTATGAACATTTCACATTCTTCAGTACACGGATTTGGCTGATAGTTGAGCATAGCTGTACAGTGTGGGCAATTCGCAATCTTTCCTCGTGGGAATTTTTTTTGAAGCAAAGGCACTGTGTAATCAGGAAACTCCGAAAGCTCGATACTTAACTGACGCTTACTTTCCCCACTAAAACCTTGAATGCGCTGAGGGATGTAGGTTTGAAACCCTACTCGATATTGCTCTCCATCATTTCCTATATCGATGCCAGCCATAAGTTGTTTAGTGATGACTCTTTCCATTCCTTTTTCGATTTCTCGATTCAAAATCTCATGAGATGTTAAATTTTCTCGTTCTTGTTCTATCAGGAGTTGGGATAGCTCTTCGCATCGGGGCAAACTTCCTACGTGCGTAGTTAAAATCCGATTTATACTTTTTTTCAACGGCAACTCCTCTAGTAGCTTATATGGTTTCCTTTGTTCCATTATACCTTATTTGGACAATAGCCCCAAAAATTCGGTTGTAGAAGCTGCAAATATACTTGGGTTAAAAATCAACAACTTTGAAAAGAATTTGTTTTTCAATTTTAACTTCTATTCTATAAGTTAGATGAAACTAGTTTTCTGCCTTATGTTTAAGTTTAAATGAATCTATATTAGATATATTGAATATTAATTGAGCCTAGTAAAGACAAAGAATATCTTTCCTAAAGAATATGATGTTGTGTTAATCCAAAAGGAAGCTCTAATTTACAAAGGTCAATATCATATCCCTTTTATCTATAAGCAAATTGTAATATTTGCTTTGTTCGTTCAGTATCTGAACAACAGATTCTGGATTTTTACAGAATGTTGGACTTGCTTTATACATATTTCAACTTATTTTTCCATGTTCATAATAGAATCAAAAAAAGACTTATCACCAACGCTAAGACGTATAGATACAGCTTTTCTAATTAATCCTGTTCTAACATCTTTCATCAATGGCTTTGTTAATTTGATTTTTTTCTCAAGCTCCAATATTCTGTTTTTAATTTCATCTGTAAAAAATACTTGCGTAGCTCCTTCTAGAGGCCCCTGATTTAGTCCTTCATAGATGTCATCTATCAACTCAGCATAATCCGGATCCTTTTCATATTCCGCCCATTTTATGTCAGAAAGAGTATAAAGATAATATTTAACTGCATCTTCAATTAGTAAAGATTGTTTCCCTCTTCCTTTATAATCGGTTTCTGCTTGTCGTTTTAGTTTTTCTTTAATATCTTTTGGAAATCTAATACAAACAAGCCATTTTTCCTTTTTTTGATATGTTTGAAAAAACAACTTCTTAGTTTTTCTTTTTTCTAGCATGACCTATCCTTACCAAGAATCAAAAAAATCAAAAAATGAATTTTTATTGTTATTTTTCATATAGTTACCATGATTATGACCTTGGTCATACTATTTCTTTTAATGCCATCTCTTTAATTTTATTTAAGATACCTTCAAGACTCTTAAATCCTTCATATTCGTTTTCAAAATGTTTGATTTCGGGAAATCTGGAAAGTAGTAGATGTTGTAATAATTTAGATTCATTCGGGTCTCGCACCTTAAAGGTCGCTGATTTTTTAACCGCACCACCCTGCTTGCCTCTGGGTTTAACCTTTTTTCCAGTCGTATTCTTGAATTTTTCTTCACCATTTAAAGCTAACTCAATTTCGTTATAAGTCTTTGGAACCAAAATTCTAATCATTTTGAAAGTTAAGCTATTATCTTTAATCCTGGATAAGAATATGGGAGGATAGTTTGATGGATTTGTACATATTGATCTCAATGCACTTACAATACCTTCATTCAATCCAATAATATTAGATAATTCCTTGTTACTGAGTGATTTTCCTTTTGAATCAGACAATAGCTCTTGTGTAATTAAAAAATTCTGAGCGACAGTTAATCCTTTTCTTAAATTATTTTCCGATAATTGCCTTCTCAGTTTTCTATGTTTAACTTTAAGTTTTACAAGTATGCTTTCGTCAGTAATTTCTATACATGTAACTGTAGGAACTCCGGCCATCATTGCAGCCAATCTTCTTTGATGCCCTTCTAAAATTACATATCCATAATCCAAATCAGAGTGAATAAAATAATCAGGATCATTAAAACGATCTGCCAAAAATATTTCTATTGGTTCAATCAATCCATCAGTTCTAATTGAAAAAGCGAGGTCTCTCAAAAAATTATAACTTTCCTCCAGGTTTTCATTAAGACCGCAATCTAACTGATTATAATCAGGAATAACATACTCTCCAGTTTCCTCTGAAACACCACACAAAGACTTATCCGTACCAAGGTACAAATGATTCTTTAACCAAGACTCATCAATAATCTCTCCTGGTCTAGGGTTATAGGGATCAGGAATAAGTGAAAAAGGAGAATGCTCCACAAGCTGCTTCCCCCTTGTAAACTTTAGATTTGCAGTAATACCCGCTCGAGTAACAGTATCCGGTTTATTTATTTTATTAGACGTAAGTGAATTCTTTGTTATTTTCTTCTTGATTGACATTTTCTTTTTCTCCTAACACTTTGTCGTAAACAAATTCGCCTAATGTAATGGCTTCAATGGCAAATCTATCATTATCTTTCAATTCCGTGTATGGCGCAGTAATAGGCGCTTGATCTTCATCTATATCTACAGCTCTAGGAGAGTCATGGATTTCTATATCATCAATTAATAGCTTGGATAACATAAGATTAGACTTGATAGTGTCTATAATTCTGGTCTGAGGAGTTCTTTTATTGTAATCGACTTTGTTTTTTAAGAGTCCGATTATTTTAGCTTGTTCATTTGCTGGTCGATAAACATTCTGACGATTAACCAAATCTACCATACCTGCCAACCCCTGTAGAGATTTGTTACTCAACTCTAGCGGAATTAAAATATGGGTTGCTGCCCGAATAGCACTCTGAGTTAACGGACCTTTAGCTGGTGGTGTATCAATAATAATCAAATCATAACCGCATTCTATAAAATCATCCATAGCAAAAAAATCATAAGCGCGCTGAACAATACTTTCTAAACTATCACTATATTCAAACGCTTCAATATCTTTTATTAAGCCAGCATCACTAGGTAGAATTTCTAAATTTTCCAAATCAGTTGGATAAGGCACAACTGGATTTTCAGTCCACATATCTAAGGCAGAGGATCGACCATCCCAACCTTCATCCTCAGGATCATTAGGATCGTATTCCGGATGCATAGGTGGTTTATAACTCGACATATCTCGAATTCTTGTATCTCTAAGAAACCTATACGACATATTGCCTTGAGGATCAAAATCAAGGGCTAGAACCTTTTTATTTTTTTTAAAGGCTATATAAGTTGCAATTAACTGACTGATTAAACTCTTACCCACACCACCCTTATTGTTTGCTACAACTAAAATTTTTGGCTTTTTCTTTTTCATTATATGTATCCGTCTGTTGATATAGCATTAAAAATTTAATTGATTACCTCTTAATAGTCAACATATCTCAATACTGTATTGAGTATTTATTTTTATTAAATTGAAAAAGTAAACTAGATATCTAGTCTAAGACAAAGACC
The DNA here is from genome assembly GCF_900452385.1 of Legionella donaldsonii. Taxonomy (NCBI): domain Bacteria; kingdom Pseudomonadati; phylum Pseudomonadota; class Gammaproteobacteria; order Legionellales; family Legionellaceae; genus Legionella; species Legionella donaldsonii. Next base: position 35,872 of record NZ_UGOA01000003.1, read on the forward strand.
CTTATATTAAATCGGGTTAAACAAGCAAAATACTTTGATATAGCACGATTATAAGCTATTGCGGTTTTTTTTAATCATTTTTAAAAATCTATTGATCTATAAAAATTTTCGATCCAGAATGTGGTATCGAGAGTATGTTGTATTGAGTATTATCTCCTAACAAAAACAATAATATTTATAGAGATAACATAAAATGAAAAAATAAAGGGTGCTATAAAATAAAAAGGGTATAGAAAGTCAGCCAACTTCCTATACCCCATACTGATTAGCTTCGAACGAGACTAAATCTTTAAGAACATCATTGCGAGCGATTGTTCTTTCGTACTTCGTTTTCTATTTTAGTCCCGTTCCCTAAAAAAAACAATAAAGATAAGGATATTTATCTATGGGGAACCTTTGTTCAATTTTTCACTCAAGATTTAAAAATCTTATTAAAGTGATCCCATCCGCACGAAAGGCTCAGCTGATGGACTACATCCTTCTTGGATGGCAAACCAGCCAGTACAAATTAAAGGGTTCTGAGCAAAAGTGGTTCATGAAGCCTTATGATCAAATTGTCGCAGACACCGGTATTCCAAAAAGTACCTTGGAGCGCTATATCAAAGAATTAAATGACGCTGGATTTATTGAGCGAAGACAAGCACTCTACAGTCGAACAAAAGAGCAGGGCGGTTTTGAGGTTAAAAAAGGCACTTACATTCATATCACTGACAAACTTCTCACTTTGCTTCAATCTAATGGAACGTCAACTGTAGTATCGCCCAATCAAACAGAAGAACCCATTAAGGAAACTAAGAGCGCTCCACAGGAATGCCCAGGGGATTTAGATAATACACGACCAACCTGTAAAAATTTAGAAATAAATGAGGGGACTGATTCCCTCATTATGAGGGGATCATATATAAGAGATCTTTATCCTTCTTCTTTTATTAATACTATTAGTTTTAAAGAAATCACGTGCTCTGTGGATAAAGCAACCCTACAACGACTTAACAAACAATATGAATCCATTCAAAAATGGTTACTTACAGAGATCAAGGAAGAAATTCCTGATTCGGTCAAAAAACTAGTGCTTGGTACCTTTTTTAATTTAACCTTCGAACACCAAAAACAATTCTCTGCACCCGCCCAATTGGCGGCTGAATACTTATACGCCCTGTTAAACATTGAATTTTATCTACCCAAGGTGAGGTGCTTTAAACACCGAAACAATATTCTCTCCAAGATGATTCGCACCAATCACTGGCGAACGCCTAAAGGCTTTTATAAATACTTTTACTTAGGTCAGTCTTTTCAAGACAAACTCAAATTACGAGAGCAAAACTGGCAACGAGAAAAGGCAAATGAAATCCGCCAAGGCTCTGGGCTCGACTTTTGTCAAACGGATGAACGGCTGATTCAACTGGAAGCTCAAATGGGTGAAAAAAGTGCCATGATAGATGAGCTAACCAAGCGACTCTATCAGGAGTCTTCTGAGGAAATCTTATTTGAGCTTCGCAACAACATTCAAAGGCTCAGAAATGAGCTTGAAAGTTTATGGCATCAGCAATTCCTTATTGAACAAGAGGATGAGGGAGGTCAGTATTTAGCTGGTGCACAGCGTTGTGCCTGATAAAACAATTTGCGTCGTAACAAGCGCCGAGTTAAGGGGCTTTCAAAAGCAATTTATGCACAATTGACGGGATAATGGCGAAATTTATTTTGTACGGCATGAATCTTATCCACATTTTCAGTGGATAAGACTGTGCATAGATGTGGATAGTCAGCGAAAGACTACTGTGCTGGGTGCAACTTCCTCTTTGGCAACTAATTGTCGCTGAGCGGTTGATTTGGATAGGGCGCGCTGTGCTCTTAAAAGAATTTCATCCTCATCGTTGCTTGATTCCTCCATTACGGTAAGAATAAAGTCGCTGGTCTTTAATTGTTCATCCATTTTATTGCCAATAGACTGTGACTTTAATAGGTGATCATGCACTTTCAATTGAAGCCGGTCACATTTTTCAATCTGCACTTTGGAAGTTAGGCCTTCTTCCTGAATAGCAGACACTGCTTGCGAGACTTCTTTCTTAATCGTGACGGACTCTCTTAGCACCGAATCGATGGTTGCTGTCACTAAATCAAGGGCTGACTTTCTCTCCAGGATAAGCGAAGACAGTGAGTCAATCTCTTTTCCAAGCCTATCGCCTGAGCTTTCCATTTTATCTGTCGTGGATAAAACCCGCTTCTGCTGTTCCTGTAAATTCTTTACTGTTTCTTCGAGAAGGATTAGCTGAGCATGAAGCGTCAATGCCTGTTTATTTAAATCAGAAATGGAAGAGGATAATTGCTCATTTTGTTCTTCCATGGCTGTAAACGCTTTATCAAGCTTCGTTTCCATCTCATTAAAGGATTTAATGGATTGCTCTAAGCCTTCGCCAAGTTTGGCAAGACTTTGCTTCATGGCTTCTTTATTGGTCTCTTCGATTGCATAGTGATCTGCAAGAAGGGATGCCCCCTTGTAATAAGCTGCAATAAGGACAAAAAAGGCAAGTGCATGGACGGCAAATCCCAAAACAACTGCACCTGCGATAACCTCGCCGTGCAATATCTGCCTTTGGTACCAACTCTGCTGTCCATAGTAATAAGCAAGCTTTGAAAACTGGCTGCTTTTTATTTCATACCATTGCATCACCAAATCGATGTCGGGCTTAAATAATTCCAAACGCTCGGTTTGTTTTTTTAACAGGTCTAACTGTTGTTTGGTGCGACGCTTTAAACCATGAATATCTTCTTGTTCGCGGTCTACACTGGTTTCCTCATTCTTGATTTTTTCTAATCCTGGCATCATTTCTCTCCTAATTAAGCAAAGGTTCCCTTAACTGAAAAACCGTTGGGTTGATGGGGATGTCTTTGGGCTGGATTCGGGGTTTTCCTTTGCTTGTTCAAGCTCTTGGGTCAATGATTTAATCATTTCTTTATAGGTTTGAGTTCTTGCAGTTAAGCTCGAGTTCGTATCAACCAAAGCTTTATTTCTTAAGAGAGCCTGCTCCAGTCTTGTTTCATTTTGTTCAAGGCTCTGACCTAATAACTCAACACTTTCTTCAAGCGCGGTTATTTTTGTTTGTTTTTCTCTGTTTTCTTGAGCCAGTAAACTTAATTCTGCCTTAATCTGGATAAGCGCTTCGTTTGAGCGTGTCGCTTCCTCTCTTGCTTGTGCCAATTCCTCGGAATTTTTTTCAAACCGTGCTTTGGACTCCAGGAGCTCTTTTTGGGCTTGGTCAAAGGCGTCCATCTTCTCCTTAAATGACTGTTGTAAGGACACAAGCATGGCCTGTTGTTCTTTTATACACTGCTCAAGGTCAGAGTTGGTTTTTCCTAGATGTTCCGTATGCTCATCAATGAGGGTTTTGTCTTTGTCAAAACCTTCAGTAATCTCTACAATTTGTTGACGATGCTTGAGGGACTCCTCATCCAGGTGGCTCTTTCTTTGTTCAAGTTCCTCGACTATCTCATTTAAATTCTGCACTCGTGACTGCTCCCTTGTTTCTTTAATCACTGTTAAGCGCTCAAGCGCTTCCTTATCATTGGTTGATTGCCTGCCAAAGAAATAATTCCCGACCATGACGAGTCCGCCACCTAACGTGGCGCTCATAATCATCGCGCCTTTGCCGACTAAATAACCACCTGCTACCACTTCTAAAATAGGCATTGCCACTCCTTTTCTGTTAAAAAAATAAAATCAATATCAACAGGTGGACGTGTCTTTAGCCGCTGGGGAGTAAACAAGAAATGGGGAAGAAAACCAAAAAGGATGGGGTAAATGACGCATGAACAAACTCCTTCTGCTGACAATAGAAATTCTTGCCACAACGAATCCCTGTAATCGGCAGTCGGCGACAAGCATAGCAAACTAAAACAGGCTGTCAATCCTGATTAATCAGGGATAACAAAATCAGTAGGGTCGTGATAAAAACCGGTCTGTCTATCCGATTGGTTAAACGATTGAGTCAATGGGCTCTCTTGCTATAATCGCGAGAGCAGGAAGTTCATTTCCTTAAGATGGTTTCTTCTTTTATCCTAAACAATTAAGGTCATGAGTTTACCTGCCCTACAAAGCAGAGTGGGGTGGTGTAGCAGGCTGCCAGCCCCATCTACATCCTGAGTCATGCTGTCCTTCTTAAACCGCGTTGTTAGGGAGACAGAGGTAATCACCAATCGTTAAGACAATTGGGAAAAAAGAGGTAAGCGATTTCTGCGATTGCAGTTCAATAATCAGTCAGCCTCAATCGCCACTCGCCCTTGCGATTCAATAAGACGCTTTTTGAGTCCAAGCCCTGGTTTGAAATGTACTTTGCTTTTGGAGGGTACTTCGGTCTTTTCCCCTGTTTTGGGATTAAATGCTTTTCGTGCGGGCATCGCTCGAACTGTCCAAGCACCAAAATCCCTGATGTCAATGCGCTGTCCATTTTGAAGGGCGTCGCTCATGGAGGTAAGAATCAGATTAACGGCTTCTTCGACTCGTTGTTCTGACAGGTGGGTCATTTTTTTGGCAATGGTTTTAATTAGTTCGGATTTAATCATCACTTATCGCCTTACTCTGACATGATTCCGTCTTCCTGCAAGTTGTTAATCGCTTGATGAATCACGTCTTGCGAAAAACCACGACTGGATAAAAATGAATACAGGCGTGACATTGTTTTTTTATCCGGTGTCCGGTAGATGGAATAGAGCTTCTTATGCAGGACTTCCAAAGCTCGCTCATATTCATCGCCGCATTGAGCTAATGTCTTCTCAATGAGTTCATCCGATAAGTCTTTTTGACGAAGCACATTGCGGATAAACCGATTTCCTTTATGACGATACCGAAGGCTTAAGCTTTCTGCAATACGCTCATCATTAATGAGGTGCAGCTCTCGAAGCCTTGCAAGTGTTTGGGTGATTGCGTTTTCAAGGTCAGGATGAGCAGAAAACTCTTTCTCCAAAAGCCTATAAAGTTCCCGCTCACTGCAATGGCGGGATGATAAATGTTTTAAGGCTGCGTCAAAGAGTGTCGTCATCATCCACCTTTGAACGCTTGCCGACATAAGCGTCGCCAAAGTAGGCTTCCAGTCGGGTTCGGAATGTTCCCCGACTAAGTCCTAAGCGCTTTGCCGCTTTTGATTGATTATAATGCGAATGTTCCAGCACGGCTTTAAATAAGGGAGGCTCAATGGCTTCCATGACGAGCGCATAGAGGTTTTCTATCTTCTGTTTGCCCATGGCTTCCAGATGCGTATTAATCAACGTTGTCACAGCTGCTGAGAGCGTACTGGCTTTATTTGTTTCAAGAACTTCCATGATAAATCCTTACCTATTCAATGCACTTGCTGGGCTTTCTACCTCAATTCAATCAAAAGGGCAAGCCTTCCATAGGGTCAGACTGAGATGCACGATGAGCTTGCGGAGTGTCTTCCCATCACTCTGAAACATGCAACGCCGAGGTCTGGTTTTCTCTTAAAAACAAGGCCTCGGCAAGCCTACTTTTCTTAATTTTTTCTTAATAAATCAATGCTAATCTGCCCGTTAGAGAATAAAAAAAATCGTTTCTAGAAAATGAGTCATTACAAAACCATTACAGAATTATTGGGCGGTAAGGGCAACAACGATATTGAGGAAACCCTCCTTATACCGATAGAGGATTTACAAGAGAAGGCAACGGCTGTGAGCGCGCATAATCCAACGCCATCTAATCAGCTGGCGAAACAAAAACTGGTGACCATGACTGAACAGTTAAAGGCCTGTCTTACTCTCAATGACCCACTGAAATTATTCATGAAGGGGTAGGGCGAGTTCTTGTGAATTAACGCGTCTTCGTCTGTTCAGGTACCATTTCTAATAAGGGGTAATTGAGACCACTGGGTGGTGTAGCAGGGTGAGCGCATTTCAGCACGCATCGCCCAGGGTTTACTGGTTCCTTCTGCGGCGAGTTTTATGGTATGCCGTCCAAATTTAAAGTTAATTCTATCAAAAAGTTGCATTAACTGGTCTTTTTTAATCAATGATTCATCCGATGGCTGATGGAATAGGTCTAACTGTCGAGGATTCTTTAGTATTAACTCTTCTAAACAAACACCAACTTTTTTATAGTGATACCCTGGTTTAAAAATCTTTTTAAGACATCGTTTGGCAATGCGTGTTATTAACCTTAAATCATCGGTCGGATTAACCAGTTTAAATTGAATACTATTCGCGTATTGCGGTAAGTCTTGTCGAAATGGATTGGTTCGAACGAACACGTAAAGATATTGGACAACAAGATTTTGGCTTCGAAGTTTTTCATAGGCTCTTGCACAATGGGAGCTGATGGCTTGTGCGAGAAAGACAAAGTCGGTTTGCATGTCACCAAAACTCTTAGACGACATGATACTTTTTTTAAGACTTTCTTCTTCAAGTGCCATACAGGGAATGCCTTGTAACTCCATGGCAGTGCGCATTAGTACGACATTAAATTGTTTTTTTAAGTGATGAGGATTCATCGCTGCTAAATCATAGGCTGTATGAATTCCTTGCTGTACTAATTTTTTTTCCCATTGCCTGCCAACCCCCCAAACATCGCCAACACTTATTCTCTTCAACCATTGGCGTTGATTGCTCACATTAAAAACAGGGATTTTTAATTCTTTTTTACACAAGTGATTCGCAATTTTTGCGAGTGTTTTGGTTTGCCCAATCCCAATAGAGGTAGGAATTCCTGTTGCTTTTAAAATTTTCTTTTGTAAGTTGGCGCAAAAAGAATCGTGCAAAGATTCTGGCATTGTTCGTAAATCAAGAAAGGCCTCATCAATGGAGTAGATTTCAACGTCATTCCATTCTTCCTCAATCACCGACATGACGCGGTTAGACAAGTCGCCATAGAGCGTGTAGTTGGAAGAAAAAGTATGGACTTTATACTGTTTGCAAATGCCTTTCACCTCAAAGTAGGGCGCGCCCATCTTAATCCCTAGCGCCTTGGCCTCATTGGAGCGAGCTATGACGCACCCATCGTTATTCGAGAGCACAATAATTGGCTTGTCTCTCAAATCAGGTCGAAACAAGCGCTCGCAACTTGCATAAAAATTGTTACAGTCAATCAACGCATACATGATTTATTCAGCCTGATGAATGACATGCGTTACCACACCCCAAATGACTAAATCCTGGTCATTAGTAATATCAATAGGGGGGTATTTATCATTTTCAGGAAGGAGTTGTACTTTCCCATTCGCGCGAGAAAGCCTTTTAACGGTCAGCTCACCATCAATAGCTGCAATGACAATTTTACCATGCGTGGCGTTTAAACTTTTATCGACAATGAGCATGTCGCCAGATTGAATCCCTGCGTGTAACATGGAATCGCCGGAGGCAATCACAAAGAATGTGGCTGCAGGGTGTTTAATCAAATGCTCATTCAAATCAAGACGCGATTCAATGTAGTCATCGGCAGGGGAGGGGAATCCTGCTCGGACTTTGCAACTGTAAAGGGGTAGGGTATAGTTTAGACCTCCTTCAAGAAAGGCTTTAATGTCATCAACTCTAGATTGGGGTACTCGAATTGCTTTGGTAGACTCACCCCAACTGTTTGACCCTTTAGGACGACCAGCCCCCAGTCGTTTACCACCATGACTCATAAAATTCTCTCTATTGAATACTGTACATAATTCAAATATAGAAGCAAAAAGCAAGCTTGTAAATGCCTGATTTTTGATCACGATGCCATTTTGTATTTTAGATTTTGAAAGCAAAGGGAAAAATTTTAAAAGTCCATTTTATTAATGATTCGCTCAATGGCTGGGGGATTATTGACTATCATCATGAATATCATCAATTGCGCGTCAAAAATAAAAAAAGAAGCGCACCACCCAAAAGCGCTTAACTTTTTATGAGTCAGAGGAGGAATGTGTTTGTGGTATAATATTGGCCAATATTGCTGCTCTGATTTTAAAAGAATATCCGGTTAAGGGGATTGGCATGGCATTATTTTCATTCACCCAATTTGTAGAGTTGGTCTTTAGCCTCGGTTTATTTTTCAATGCCGCATTGTTTATACCGCAAGCAATCGCTGTTTTTCGCAATAAGAGTGCTATGGGACTCTCGCTATTAACGTTTGGTGGGTTTAATATTATGCAGCTTTTTACCGCCATTCACGGGTATTTAGCAAAGGATTACTTGTTAATGACTGGTTTTCTATTGAGCTTTTTAACTTGCGGCGTAGTGACAGTCTTTATCTTGTATTATGGAAATAAAAACAGGCTCTCTTCACACACCACCTGTTGAATGGTCTATTAAGCGGTTATCGAATGAAAAAAAACTTGAACCCTTGATGTCTTGGGCTCTTAGAACAAAAGTGAATTCCCTTGTGAGGCGCCTGTATTTCGTTTAAAATGCAACAGAAATAGTCATAATGTAGATTAATAAGTCTATTATTTCTGGTTGTAGTACCTGAAATCAGCGTTATAGATTTCGCTTTCTAATCAAATTCCCCAAGCAGGTATTCCTTTTACCTGTTTAGTTTCTACAGGCTATCAAGCGTCGCTGGTTATTACATTGACGAGAGTATTGATTATAAAAAGTACTCGCGAACAGTAACTACTTGTCAATTTTCTAAGGAGATTGGGATGATGAATTTAGTTGATAATAGAATTATAAAAGCCTCATTTAGGGAAAACCCACCCGAAGAAAGAAAACTATTTCCGCAATCGACCTGCCTCATGCCTATCAGCGTTGGACAAACAATCCATGAAGGTGCGAAGTTTGATGCGGTGATTAAACTCATCAACAGCTCATTTAAGCGGTGCACCATTCTTGTCGATGATAGCGTGCAGCGTCACACGATGGGTATTATGAATCATGCGTCTCCAGAGGAATTATACCGCTTGGCTGTTGCAGAAGGGGATGCCTGGTTAAGACGAAATGAAGCCGCTTACAACCAATTAACTATTCCCTACGACATCATGCGATGGGATGATTGGTACAATAGTACCGATTACATTGACAGTCATTTACGTGTACAAAATGAATATAATTCAAATGAATTATATCAAAATGCGATTAAGGCCAATATTGATGATTTTCTAACCCGCTACTTGAGCCGATTTAATCAAGAAGACGTTGATCACGAGCGCGCTTTCAGACTGTGTCTTGATTATCTCATTGAAGAATGTGCGGTCATGTGCCTATGGACACAAAAGGATTATGATTTTGAGGTATACCCGAGTGGTCGAAATAAGGCGATGGCGGCGACCTATGAATATTTAATCAAACAGGAATATCCAAATCGCCTAAAACCTGTGGCACTTCGGTTTAAAAAATATCCCGCCAAAGCTACCCCAGATCTATTTGTTCATGACAGGATGGATTCGCCGCATTTAGAAACACAATAGTTTATTTAAGAGGAGAATCTTTTTTAATCCATTGGTTAATTTCACGAATACTTTCATCGGTTACCTGGAGCAGTTGCTGATACAACTGTTCCAGCAAGTCCCTTTGTCCGATTTTCCAATACCGTTCAAGGTACTGGCAGGCCATTTTCATCCTGACTGCTCCCACGTAGAGTAGGCCGCCTTTTATTTTATGAGCCAATTGCTGTGTTTTTTCCCAATCCAGCAAGTCATGGGCTTCTTTGAGCTTTGCGATGTCTTGAGGCAAGGATTCGTTGAGCATAAACTGTAACATCTCACTAAGCATTTCTTCTGAACCTGACGTTTTAATACCTTCTTCAATATCGAGTATTGGAAAGTGGGATAAGGAAAAAAATTCACTTTCCGTTGCAGGTATGTCTGAAGCCCACGAGGTTTGGACTCGCTTCTCCTGTTCTTTTGCAATAAAGGAGCCTAATATCTCAATGCACCCTTTTTGTGATAAGGGTTTACTTATTACAGCATTCATTCCTGCTTCAATACATCGCTGCTTGTTTTCCTCACCTACATGCGCTGTGAGAGCAATAATTGGGGTGTTACGATTTTCAGACATTTCTTGCACACGGATATGATGAGTGACTTGATAGCCATCCATGTCAGGCAGTCCAATGTCCATAAAAATCAGATCGTAATTATTTTGCTTCCAAAGCGTTAATGCTTCATCCCCATCAGAGGCGACATCCACCTGGCAGCCTGATTGAGTCAAAATGGCTTTGGCCACTGCTTGCGCAATGGGGTTATCCTCAACAACCAACACATGATTAGGTTCGTCAAGGACGGTTTTTGTTTGGGGTGATGTTATTGTATTCGTTGTGATTAGCGTTTCAGAGTGAGCATGATGCGGTTCAAACTCTTCGTGAAGTCCTGTGTCATCTTCAACAAGTGCTATTTTTAATGGGATAATGCAGGTAAAAGTACATCCTTTCTGCAATTCACTGTCAACGTAAATCTCTCCATCCAGATCATCAATAAATTGTTTAACGACGGAAAGTCCGAGTCCCGCCCCTTTGTAGATCCCTTTATAGGAAGGGGTCAACCGTTTGAAGTGCAGAAATATTTCTTGCTGCTTGTCTTTAGGAATTCCCATACCACTGTCTTCAACGATTAGTTTGATGATGATTTCCCTGTTGTTACGGCTGGCCAGGATGACGCTGAGTTTGACAAAACCAGCATCGGTGAAATTCAGGGCATTGGCGAGTAGTTCAAGGGTGATTCGGTGGATGCGAACACTATCACCAATTAAGTAGCGAGGAATATTCTCATCAAAATCGAGGGAGAACGCCAATCGTTTTGCAGCGGCTTTCGATTTATGCAAATCCAGTGCGTGCTGCATGATATTTTTCAAAATAAATTTTTTCTTAACTTTGGGTATCTCACCTGAGCTGACACGAATGGCCTCTAATATTTCATCCATTAAACTCAGTAATGCATGACTCGATGCGACAAGATTTTCGGCATATTCTTTAACATTTGGGTTGATAGCTTCCGCTTTAATGATATCTGAAAACCCAATGATTCCAGTCAGTGGCGTACGAATATCATGGCGCATGTTTTCTAAAAACTCGGTTTTAGCACGGCTTGCTGCTTCAGCCTGTTCCTTGGCATGAAATAATTCTGTCTCAATTTTTTTTCTATCGCTGATATCAATTGAAATCCCAAGAATTCCCGTAATTTGTCCTTGTTTATTTCGCATAGGCGATTTATGGCTTAAAACAATCGCGTCTTTACCATCGACCTGGGCTTTTTCTTCAATGATTTCCGTTTCTCCTGTTTCCATGATGTGTCTGTCGTTTCTTTGGAACAGTTCTGCTTTAGTGCCACCCCAAGGCAAATCAAAATCGGTTTTTCCTACAATTTCATACCCATATTGAAAACCAAGGCTTCTGGCTTGTCGGTTATTACAACCAAGATAGACACCATTTTGGTCTTTCCAATACACATGCCCTGGCATATTGGCTACTATATTTTCCAACGTAGATTGCGTTTCTTCCTGTTTTGAGCGAAGGATTAATTCCTGCTCTTTAAGATGGGTAATATTAAGTGAGATCCCAATAATTCCAATAACATTGCCTTGTTCATCATGTAGAGGCGCTTTTCGGGTTAATACAATGACTTTTTGTCCAGAGGCCAATGTGACCGTTTCTTCAATTTCCAATGCCGTATTTAGTCTCATGACTTTAAGATCGTTGTCACGCAAAGTTTGGGCACTATCAGTCCAGGGCATATCAAAATCTGTTTTGCCGATCATCGACGACATACCAGCCATTTCAAGTACCGTGTCATTGCCTCCAAGATAATGACCCTCCCTGTCTTTCCAATAAATGCTGCCAGGCAGTGATTTAATAATACTCGAGAGGAGAGCGTCATTGGGATGGCTAAAAGAAGAAGCATCCGACGTCAAACTATGGCTTCTATTCTTTTTAAGCTTTTTTTCTGACATGAGACGATCCTCTTTATTGTCTTATAGTTATAGGACTCATTTAGAAAAGGTACAAGATAAGGTAGAACCTTGTTAAGAAAATAAGGCATTTATAAGGCCATGTTTGCATGTAAGTTTTTTATGATTTGGCTTATCGAATAAGAAAGATTCTTTTTCATTCAGAGAAAAACATAAATGATTGTATCCTCTCATACAACTACTTAGCTCATATATAGAACCGGTTGCCTATTTTAAGTAATATAAAACCGCTTAATCATTAGCCTGTGTGATTTTACACGTAGAGATGGAATCAAATAATGCAAATCGGAAGCGGTCATTTTTCAAAGAAGCCAAAATCATCTTTAAAGTTTATTGCAAGGGTTAAAGCGATTTTTTGGGCAGTGATAATTCAATGTGCCATTGCGGGATTAATATTTTTAGGCGGCCTTTTAGATCCTTATTTAGGACTTTTAGTCGTTGCTGCTTATTTTTTTGGAGTTGGTTTTTATTTGCTGTATCACTATTTAGCAGTTCATTTTTCTAAAACTAATCAATTGGAATCAAAATGATAAAAAGAATTATCTCTTTGGTATTATTGATCGTCATTTGTTCAGCAGAAATTCAAGCAGGCTTGGTATCTACTACTGTTCATAGTCGTGCTAATTGCCATAATAATGAATCAATAACTTGGTGGTTAGGGCATCCGTATGATTGGCGAGTTGTTAGTACGCATACAAATATTTATGGAGGAGGGCATCTTATGGACACAGGTTATGCTTATACTTGGCGGCAAGCTGCGGTTCATTGGGGTGAAGCTCCTCTTGATGATCATCGATGGGTTGTCTCTGGATACCATTATTTAAAGAGTTATGGTCACGGAAAAGTTCCATTTGATACAACTACTGTTGGGGATTGCAGTATTTATAATGGTTGGTGGGATCATTAATCCATTGTTTAACTGCTACTTCTTTAGAAAAATATTTTGAATTGTACTCATTAAATAAGGATCAAAAATGAGGAAATTATTATTGATAGGTTGGTGCATCCTACTTTCTTTTAATTCAATAGCAGATAATCACAATACTCTATCGAGAGAAGAAATTGATAGACTGAATAAAGAACTCCTAGCTAGAGCAGGTATTTATGTGCCTGATTCTACAGAGATTAATATTGTCTCAGCCAAAACATTTTTATTTAAAAATAACGCTACAAATAAAGTTAATGACGATACGGCAAAAGAGATGCAAACCTATTTAGCAATGAATGCGGAACAAAAAAGGAGTGGTTATGTCAAGGATAAGGAGCCTCGTGCAAAAGAATTGTTAGATTTAGAGAATTCGTCTTTATATCATAAGAAAAAATATAGAAACGTTCTATCTTTTAAAAGTACCCATTTAAGAGAAACAAGTGATGAATTAAAATTAGCCTACACTTTTTTGGGTGTGCCGAAAGAGGAGGTGAGTGTCAATATTGGTGTAGCTCCTTATGGTGCTTATAAAGAAGTTAAAAATGGTGATGACGCAGATGGCTGGGATGGAGCGGTTCAGTTTTTTGTTAAAAATGGCATTGGAACCTGTGCATTCACAGAGCATAATAGAAAGTTGGCTCGTACGGGCGTGGAGCTTATAAAAGAATTAGTCACTTATGAAATTCATGATAAACCTACCATAATTCTCGTCAAGGGAACCCAAGAGACAGGCTTTGTGTATAAGATAGAGTGGTACGATTCTATGTTTAATCGAGAGCTTGAATGTGCTAATCCACAGTTCAGTCAAAAATTGCGTTCGGAAGTAATAGAACTTGCCAACCGTATAGATTCTTATCAGCTGCCGAAATGAGATGAGTGCAATTTAACAAACACTAAATGAACAGTTGGAATTTTACTATTAGTTCAAATTTCCTTCTGTAATGAAACTAACTGTAAAGAGAAATGAAATTATTAGCCATATAGTTAGACTGCGTAAACTAAGCTAACTTTCTTCTGAGTGGCTGAATGGAGTCTTTTTCTTTATAGTAGGGGCTGTTCATTAATGGAGTAACGGGGTAGCAATCTAAAGGAATATCCTCATTTTTTTCGATAATCGCTTCTAAATCGTTGGCTAGAAATGATTTAGACTCCAGCCACTCTCTTTGCTGGCTTTCCGAAAGAATCCAAGGCATTCTCTCATGTAATGAACTAACGGTTTTATTCTCGTTAGTCGTTAAAACACAGCAAGAAGGGATTGATATATCTGGTTCTGGTTTAAAATTATCCCAAATAGCAGCAACAGCCATTAATTTTGTATCATGACGGGTTATATAGTAAGGCTGCTTAAATGTTTTTTTATCCTGCGAAGCATGTTTCCATTCAAAGAAACCACTCATAAGCATAAGGCAGCGTCGATGTTTTAGACTTTGTTGAAATGCTGGTTTTTCAGCGACTGTTTCTAGTCGTGCGTTAATTAATAGAGAGGGCTTTTTACCTTTAGTATACCAAGGAACAATACCCCAACGCATTTGGACTGCATTTAACCCCTCTTCAGTATGAATCAGGCAAACTGCACCTTCAGTTGGGGCAACGTTGTAACTTTTAAGCAATGGATCAATTGAATTGATTTTGAATTGCTCACGAATTTTTTCTATATCAGCGTCTATAGCAAAGCGACCGCACATATTTTCTCCCCATTATTCTAGAGCTATAGACTGAAAAGAAAATTTTTTCCAACTGTATTTCGAATGAGGTTTCTCGAAGAGTTAGGAAATAGAGGTTATTCTTGACGAGGGTTTTAACGTGATTTGGCTCAAATTTAAATGGGTACCCCTACCCAACTAGGGGTATTGTTAGCTAGATAAAAACAGGTTCACATTCTCTCCCTTTCATATTTGCCGTCCGTTCAGATAAATGTCCTGGAGATAAATGGTGGTTTATTGCACAATCTTTAGTCCCAAGCCTTCAAGGCGAGAAGAATATTGTACTTTTCATTATTAGTTTCATTAAATTTAGTAAGATTATTTTCTAATTCCAATTCTCGCTCGAAAAATTTTTTAAATGCAAGGTGAATTTCTCTAATCCACTGCTCGCTGTCTCCTATGAGGATGAATTCGACCGATTTAGACGAGAACGGAACAGATTGATAATGGAATGTTGCATTTCTTAATCTTCTCAAGGCACTAACGCAGTCAGATCGATTTAATAAGTTATTAATTTCTGTATTATTAAATTTTGATTGCTGATACCCTTCAATTACGACATACATTAATGCATAAGTTACAGCTACTCTTTGCATACTGAATATTAGCGCTGCAGTCATCTTAGGGTTAAAAAATTTCCCCTCAAGTGAGTTAGCTATATATTCAAGATCACTTTTATTTAAATCAGATTTTAAAAGCCTATCATTTGCTTCAGCAATCAACCAGTGTTGGTGCAGCGTAATTAATTTCATATCATATGGCTTTTTCATTTGATTGATATCTATTCCATTATTTATACAACTTAATCCTTAAATTATAGCAAATGCGATTTTGGTGCCTTAAGAATGGCCACAAAAATGCGACACAAAAGGGGCTCCTTAGGGATTCACCAGTTATTAATTTTATTTGTCTAATGATAGTATGTAAGAAATGGTGGATTCTCGCTTTATGGCACGTTTGGCAAGTATTTCATCGACAGCAGCTTTTAGTACGTACGCTCCAACCGCGCCGCCTAATAGAAGAATTTTTTCCAACGACAATTCTGTTAAGATTTGTATGACGTTTGAACCACCTAAACCAGTGATTACTCCTTTTGCCAATGATCCTGAAAATGCTTCATTTATCGTTATTAATTTATTTCTATAATTCCTTGCAGCTGGAATAATCTCGGTTGTTATTAGATTATCAATTGCACCTAAGTAATCATTATCTACAATTATACTGTGTTGCTTGGTTTGCAATAAAGATAGATATTCCAAAAAATCTTTCCGAGCATTTTCGGAGGTTTTTCTATACTTAACTACTTCTTGAATGCTTAATTTTTCTATACATTCGGTAGGTATTAACTGATCAAATATTGCAAAACTTAGATCCGTTACCTGGATATGATTTTTGTTGGTATCTAACTTATGAGCTGCCCTAGTATACCTTGCGCTAAGTAAATTTCCGTAGGGTGTTGCATCTGCTAGCGGAATAAAGCCATTTTTTGCTCCCTCTTTTAATGCAAAGTTCATTTGCGCCGAGCATAATGCTGCCATATATACCAGTTGCTTTGTGCATCCACGGGGAGATGAAAGATCAAAAGGTTTTATTGTGTTATCAATTAGCAAAGCACTTGCTGCCCCCTGTTCTTCTAAACAGGCAAGATCAACGTGCTCGACTTTATGAAACACATCCACTTCATTACCTGCGTTTCCGTAATTACCAGCAGGTATTTGGAGATTACGGAAGGTTAATGACGTTCGTAAGCCATCTTTAAATCTATTAAGGAATAACAAATCGTTAATATCAGAATAAACTTGGTCCAATAAATCCCCGGTAATTCTACCTCCTTGAACACCATGTACGAATAAGGGAACTCCAGCATCTCGAAAAGACTCTTCATATTGTCGAAGAGGAGATGTAGCACCAATTGTTCCAATATTATTAATTGTTAAAGACGGCCTATCCATAAAATGAATCTCATCAAAAAAAAGGATGGCTTTTTTAAGTGTCGTTTCAGAGACAAACATATCAGGATAGTAAATTACATTAATTTTGTTATCACGCATACCATTAATCCTGTGGTGGCTTTTTAGCTATCAGCACTAGCTAAACGGAAATTTAATAACACATTATATCTCTTTTAGTGACCGCTCATTAACAATATTATTATGGAGAGCTATTAAACAATTCTGTTGTAAAGTGAATTGATTTTAAAAGCAAATTATTTATCAAGCCATATTTATTTGCTTAATAAGTTCAAGATCTGGACGTATTGAATGGGTACTATAGATAACGTTCCTTATTTTACCCAAATCAATAATGTTCGAAAAAGGCGGGGTAGGGGCATTAATGAGTTCCATTAAATTTGCAACTAAGAAAACCTAACGTTTAAGATAGATAAGATTTCAAACGTAGTACAAAAAAGAATGGTATTAAGAGAAGTTTAGAAAAATTATATTTTAATGTAATAAAATACACTTCCACCTCCTATTATCCAAAAGAGTATACTTAAATTTTCGAAATTGTATGGTAGAAAAATCCTCCACCACGTTTCCTCATAGATTTTTTTTAAAAATGTGGATCCCGATATTTTTAAATCTTGTAATTCTTCGAAAAACATATCAAGCCGTCTCGCATTTACAGTCGATTTATGCCTGTGTAATTTAACTGATATAAAAATGCATATGATTCCTAAACACCATAGAAATAAAGAAGGATAAAGTGTCTTTAAGTTGGTTCTATCACTACTTATAAGTGATATTACTCCAACAATACTCCCAGTATTTAAAAGAAACAGCCAGTTAATAATTAAGTTGTGAGAGCTTTTAATATTTTTAGTATAATATTCGGATATACCTTTATAGATTTGGTGTAGTTGTGATTGATAAAAAGGATCTAACTTATCAAATGTTTCATCAAAGGGATCTGAGAGTGGAACATTTTTTTTCATTGAATTTCCTTATAAGATTATATGTCCTTATTTTCTTTACTATAATAAACCCACTACGCTTTAACCTATTAATCAAGTTAAGATGATAAATATCGATATAAAGTTGGTTTCGACACTTTTAGTATCTTACAAATCTCCTCTATAGATAAAGTCTTATCTTGATGCATACGTTTTGCTGCATGGATTTTTGCAACATCAACTTTCGGACGTCCGCCTTTTCTACCCCGCGATCTAGCGGCTGATAGTCCAGCCTTTGTACGCTCTTGAATTAAACGCCGTTCAAATTGAGCCATTGAAGAAAATATATTAAAAACCAATTCACCTGATGCGGTGGTTGTGTCAATTGCACCGTCACATAAGGATTTAAAGCCCACGTTTTTTTCTCTCAATGTTTCGATTAGGGATACTAAATGAACCATTGAACGACCCAATCTATCTAAACGCCAAACAACCAAAACATCGCCAGAAGATAAGTTCTCAATACATTCATTCAATCCAGGTCGTTCTGTTTTTACACCGGAGACTTTATCTTTATATATATCTTTTTTAGAACATCCAACCTTAACCAAAGCGTCTATTTGCAAGTCCAAATTTTGATCATCAGTACTTACTCGGGCATAACCAATCATTCTTCCCATAATTTTCTCAAAAATAACCATTTTTAATGAATTTATGATAATTAGTTTATGATATGGTTTTTTAATAATTTTGCCAAGAGGGGCAATTGAGTATCTATAAGGATTCTTGAGGACTACTATTTGAAAAAGGTAATAGTCTCAAAAAACGGTCGTATTTTGAGACTAATATCTTGGTGGATGTGGGTTGGTCTAGCCAAGATAATGCTATAATGCCCTGCCTACTGAAAAGACAAACAACTGTCAGGATCATTCAAGCTTCATAACACCCATCAGAAAATGGCCAATCAATCGAACAAAAGAAAAATAATTATCCAAGATAAAGAATACGATTCTCTTGAGAGTGCAGCTAATGCATTTGGTAAATCACGAAATACAGTGGATTATCGTCTTTCAAAAGGGTGGACACCTGAGCAAGCTGTAGATCTTGTACCTCCTCCAAGTTTTGCCTCTAGAACTTCTGGTATTCCTGTTCAAGTAGAGGGCTATAAGTTCAAAACTCTAAAAGAAGCAGCAAAACACTATAATCGAGCCTATACGCATGTCATCGAAATGTTAAATAAAGGTCGATCAATTGAACAGTCGCTTGGTTTAATTAAAAGAGCCGACACCTTACAATCTGAAAAGCCCGAATTAGCACAACAATGGCATCCACATAAAAATGTGCCTTTAAGTCCCAATGACGTCTCGTCTGGTTCAGGTGTAAAAGTCTGGTGGTTATGTTCAAACAATCATGAGTGGGAAGCAGTCATCAATAGCCGAAATCGTGGGCATGGTTGTCCTTACTGTGCTGGCCAAAAGCCAACAAGCGATAGAAACTTTGCTACTGAGTATCCCGATTTATTGAAAGAATTGGATCCGATAAAAAACAAGAATCTTAAGCCTGAAACTTTGTCGCCGCGATCACAACAAAAAGTGTGGTGGAAGTGTGTAAAGGGTCACTTGTGGCAAGCTACGATTACAAACCGAACAAGAAAGCAATACAATAGCTCCTGTCCATATTGTACGAATCGTAAGCTAAGCGATGAAAATAGTCTTGCTCAACTTCGTCCTGATATCGCTCAAGATTGGCATCCTACTAAGAACGGAGCATTAACTCCTAATGATCTTATTGCTGGCGGTGGAACAAGAATTTGGTGGAGGTGTAAGCATGGTCATGACTGGCAAGCAACAGTAGGAACTAGAGTTCACAATGGTACGGGTTGCCCGAAGTGTGCACTGCAAACATCAAGAATTGAAATTGCTGTTTACGCCGAAATAAAGGGGCTGTTCGCTAATGTCTCTTGGCGTGAAAAAATTGGAAAATACGAGTGTGATATATTTCTTCCTGATAAAAAACTTGGGATAGAAATTGACGGCGTGTATTGGCATAAGCCAAGATCAAACGTTGATACCCTCAAGCAAAGATTGTTTGAAGAAAAAGGTATTCAGTTATTTCGCTTAAGAGAAGAGGGATTATCGTTATTAAGTGCGCGAGACATCTCTTTTAAATGGTCAAATAATACCTTTCCAATAATTTCCAGCCTTATTAATCAAATCATTAAATTTGCTGACCTCTCCGGTGCTGAACGCGAAAGGCTACAGGATTATATTGAGGGTGGTTTACTCATTAATAGCAAACTATATCGGGAAATTGTTTCTCATCTCCCAGCTCCGCCCTATGAGCTTTCTTTCGCTGCCAAAAAACCAGAGCTTGCAAAAGAATGGGCTTATGATTTGAATGCGCCATTATCTCCCGAACACTTTAAGTCAGCAGCAAATAGAAATGTTTGGTGGCGATGTGAGCAAGGCCATACTTGGGAGACTTCGCTAAATAATCGCTCATGCCAAAACACAGGATGTCCTTACTGTCCTCGTGTTGTTCCCAACAAAGCGACCACCCAATGGAATTTTGCAAAAATAAATCCACGACTAATTCATGAATGGCATCATGAAAAAAATGGTGGAATTCTTCCCGAAGAAATAACTCCAAACATGAATATAAAAGTTTGGTGGAAATGTAGAGAGGGGCATGAATGGCAAGCGGCACCTCACAGTAGAACAAGTGGTACAGGTTGTCCATTTTGTTATGGCCGATATGCTTCAGCGACAAATAATTTAGCTGTTTCTTACCCTGCGCTATTGGCAGAATGGGATAACGAATTGAATAAAGGGCTAAATCCATCTGACATTACTCCGCATGTAGGCAAGAAAGTATGGTGGAAATGTGACAAAAAACACTCATGGCAGGCTACAATCTATAACCGAACAAAAAATAAGTCTGGATGTCCTATTTGTGCGCGAAATAATTCTCGGAAATATTCAATAAAGCATTTCCAAGAGTTCGCGACTAAACATGGAGGCAAGTGCCTATCAACTGAGTATTCGAACTGTAAAACGAAAATTAGAATGAGTTGTAAAAATGGGCATGAGTGGGAAGCTCGTGCGGATAATATCCTATATGAACAGAAGTGGTGCAATCTTTGTAACAAAGACTCTTAATTACGCCAGTCTCTTGGGTAAGGGCTTAAATTTTGTATTCAACGATCAAAATTCAAGTCCTGCTTCCATAGCTCCATACTTTTAAAGAAAGTTACGTATAAGCATGGAGTACATTGCTCACATTAGTGCATTAATAGATTTTTGTCGTCATGTTTTCCAAAATGATGGGGTATAACCCATATAAGATGGAAGAATTAAGCATAGGTATGAAGCGGTAATTGTCTTGTAGAGGTTTTATGCCCCGAAGAATCCTATTAAAAATTATTCAACCGTGCATTTCTGAAATGATATATCTCCTCCGCCATTATCTTCTAAGCCAGATAAATTATGAAATAACTGGAAATTGAAATGAGAAGCAAATACATAAAATTTTGTACTGTTACCATTAGTATCACGTTCAATTCTATCTACTAGCATTTTCTTACATTGTATTTTTTTATCAAAGTAAACGCACCTTGATACATAGGCCACATTGTCGTCGTAAGTTTCTAATAGCGTGAAAGATTGGAATTTCTCTAATTGATCTTTGGGGTATTCCTGTTCGAAATTAACTTTTTTAAATGTGTTACATGTATAAGTTAAAGCAAAGCTTGGAATAGGCAATAACAGTAAAATAAATAGTAATTGTTTTATTATGTTCATTTCGCTCTCCATAATGTTAACTTAAATATAGAAGAAATGAATAAATTGGAAATTTTAATAGGAATTGCATTAGCGCCGGGAAATGGGTCAGGGCTTTAATTTTGTTCGTTGCATACAAAATCCTGACCCTATGTTCCTCATATATAAAATAGAGCACTTAGCCCCAATGGGGTTGACAGCAAACCCCAATGGGGCTAATATAAATTATGAAAACAACAAAAACACTACAGGTAGTTGTAGAAACGCCGGAATTTTTAAAACAGGCAGTGACCTGCATGGATGAAGGTAGTCGGAAGTCTTTTATCGACTTTATCGCAGCGAATCCTTTAAAAGGGGATGTAATTGTAGGAACGGGAGGCGCGAGAAAAGTGCGTTGGGCTTCAGATGCTCATACTGGAAAAAGTGGCGGTGTGAGGATAATTTACTATTATCATAATCAGCAGATGCCAATTTTTCTCTTTACAGTGTATGGGAAAAATCAGAAAGCAAATCTCTCGCAACAAGAGCGAAATTTAGTGAAAACAATTATTTCACATATTGTGGATACTTATGGAGGAACTTCTCATGAGTGATGTAGGAAAAAGTTTAATTCAGGGAGCAATGGAAGCTCTAGAGTATGCAAAAGGTCAAACAAAGGGCCATAAAGCTCATAAAGTTAGTGTGCCGGCTCAGGTAGATGTTGCCGAAATTAGAAAGAAACTGCATATGAGCCGCCAGCAATTTTCAGAAGAGTTTGGCTTCAGTGTTCGTACTCTGGAAAAATGGGAAAGAGGGGAGCGTTTGCCGGAAGCGCCTGCACGGGCTTATTTAACAGTAATTTCTCAAAATCCTGTTGCTGTTGTTGATGCATTGAAGAGAGCGGGTTAAGGGCGCTATTAACCAATTAAGTCTGATTACTGTGATAATCATGCTTAATATATTTGTGCAAAAATTGATCTGTAGTAATGTAAATATATGCCCAGGGAAGAACCAAATGTCTAAACCCAAGTTAATACACCGCTATATAGCCCGATTTTATGCTGTAGTCATCTTTGTTGTGTTTTGGTTACATCGCTAAGCATTTTGTCATTTGAGTTATCCGTTCTGCTGTTGGAGGATGAAAACAATATTCCCCAGCCTAATGCAATGATAAAGCTCAGAATTAGTAAATCTGGCAATTCTTTTAAGAGTTGTTTTACACCTCTATAAGAGAAAAAAAATTTGATAGGTATTAGGAATTCTTTTAATTAATTTCTATTGTTTGGATTATTCACTATTGGTTATCCTATAGTTAATTGTTTTATCTTTGACCTCCCCAAAGTTGAGATGATCAATTTTAGCGAGCAAAGCGTCCATTTTATAGCCATTATCTAATAATTGTTTTGACCACAACATGAATAGATCATTTTCAGATAAAATAGTTTTTAAAATAGGAAGCCTTTCATCAATTAACAAATCGATGGCACAAGCCACTAACCATTTAGCGGGTATAGTCTCTCCCTTCGCCATGCCTTCAATGGCTTTAGGAGAGTAGCTTTTATCTTTAGTGAAAAGCATTAAAGCTTTATCATGCAATTTCTCAGATTTATTTTGAATTGCCAGGATTTCTGTAAAGACCGCTTGAATTTGAGAGTTCAAATCTAGTTTTTTATACTCAGCCAAACCACTCTTATCAAGAATGGTTAGAGCATCACGTTTGCGTTGGTCAGGCAATTTAGTAGTAGCAATCTTTAATTGCTGAATCATGCCTATAATGGCAGTCTCAAAAATATTAAACTCAACGTTTTCCTCTGTGAGTAGAGCACTAAGCTCATTAATGGTGTCTATTAAATCATTAGGCAATCTGAAACGAAAATCGATTAATCGGCTGCTTGCCTCCTCTCCGAGTAATTTATTAACAGCAGTTATATTTTGAATAAATAATACAAGTTCGCTCGATTGTTCTTGAGATAATTTATCCCAGCCATCGAAAGAAGAAGGGTTATTTGAATAGAAATGACCATAAATCTCACTATTCTCAGGAGATTTCACATAGATTCTACTCGGCTTACGGAGAGTATGTTTAATTTCAAAGCGTAATAATTTTTTCATTTTTTTATTGCTCTAAAGGCCATACATTATAAATCTTCAATTCTGTGATTATGTGGTGATATATAAACATTGTCAATTAAATTGATCTTAAATATTGACATAGTATGCGAAATTTGCAATAATAGTCTTGTTCACTTTGAACATAAGTAAAAAAACAAGGATAAAATCATGACTTACGTAAAAAACATAGAAAACGCTTTAACTCATCAATCTTCAGATATTCTAAACGATATTAGCCAGTCAATAGCGGAACGGGCTTTTATGAATACTTCTTTTTCGCCCGAAAAAAGAGCGGCAAACATACGTGTTGAATACGTAGAATCTCTATTAGAAGACAAAAGAATGGTATTGGATAAAATTTCTAAAGCCTCCAAAAGAGGCGCAGAAGTGAGACACGATTTTGATGTAATGGTTGACGAATGGTTTAAATCACATCGTGAAAAATTACGTGATTGTTATTACTCATGGCTGCACTCTCATGCCAAGGTTGCATCAAGTTTCATCGTTGGCCCTGCAAATTTTCCAGTTGCAAGAAATCAAAAACTTTCTAATTATGCTGATGCTAAGCTTTCAGCAATTGCCGAATTTAGAAATAAATCCATTAAAAATATTTTGAAGTTCGTCTTACCTTATGGCGACGGCACATCAATCCAGACAGATGATCCAAATGCTTGTGACAAAATCGACAATAAAATTGCTAAATTGGAAAAACAACGGGAGGAAATGAAGGCTATCAATAAATTGATTAGAAAATATTTTAAAAACGGTAACCCTGAGATATCACCCGATAAGTTAGCTGAATTTAAAAATGTATTAAGCGCTGAATTTAATATGAATGAACAGCAGATAATTTACTTAATGAAACCAAATTATGCTGGAAAGATTGTAGGTTTTGAAAAATGGCAGTTGCAGAACTTAGGTGCTAATATTAATCGCTACAAAAAAAGAATTAATGAAGTAGAAAAAACAAATTCGGTATCCATTGATCACAAGTTTTCAAATGGGATTAGGGTAACAATCAGTGACGATCAAAAAATTTGTATTCATTTTGGATTTAAACCTAGTGAAGAATTAAGAGGCCTCCTAAAGGAAAAAGCATTTAAATTTTCACGAAGTCGAGACAATGCATGGGTTAGGAAATATACTTTAAATGCCGCATACAGTTACGAGAAGTATATTAAACCGACATTAGAAGCTTTTGAAGTAATATAATTCTAATAAGCCCTTCGGGGCTTTTTTATTGACAACATGTTGATAATCTTATTTAACAAGTGCTATTTATCTTTTTTTGTTCGGGTATTGAATCAACTAAATAATAGTGAAAAAGAAAGTTATTTACACTGTGTGATTAGTGTTATTTCTAATTTATTATTTCAGTCGAAAATCCTATTTATAATTTAATTACGCTAATTAATTAAATCTAATTGAAAAATAATACTAGATTGTAGTTATTATATCCGGTTTTTTTCAAAGTCGAATTTTGTTTATTCTTTTTTCATTTTTCATGTTACTAATAATTGTAAAAAAAAAAAATTAAGGAAGATATAATCATTTAAACTTCATTCGTTTAAATGATTTGGAAAGAAACTGGATATCACAGCCGAGTCAATCACCGATGCGCAATTTCCTGCGTCTTTCAAAGACATAAAATACCAAAAACAGCTAGCGAAAGAGCACAGCAATAACGAATCAATAAACATGAGGAAAATAAGAAACTCACACACCACGCAAGATTCTCTTGCAAAGAGAGTATCGATAACTTATTGAATTTTATACTATTTTATTGGCGAGTTCTTTTTTTATATGCAACCCAAAAAAATCTATCGTTTATTTTGAATACACTTGTAAACATTTTATAACCTATTGAATTGCATAAATAAAATATCACTTTGCAAACAATTGTATACTTATGTCAACAAATGTTTACATTATGTATGCAATTGTTTACACTTATTGGACATCATTTATTTATTGGGAAAATGAAGAATGACTAGTGTTTCTGTACGATTATCTGAAGAAGACTTAAGTTATTTGGAAAGCCTTGCAAATAACAAAATACTGTTTCCGCGAAATAAAAAAAATTCGTCAGGAAAAACACTCAAGGCACTTATTCAGTGGTGTCGTGAAAATGATTTCGAGCCCACGAACACACCATTGAATTTACCAGATGACTCAAAGAAAATGCTGGAGCAAATTCATGTTATTCTTCCACATTTACTCTATCTGACAAGACTTCACATTCTAATGGATAGTCGAAATATTTCTGATGAAGTAGTAGCAAGCTCAAAGCAACAAGCTGTTGATTATCTCAATAAGGTATGTGGAGATTTGCAGAATATGCTTTACACGGAAATTAAGTGGAGTACCAATGATGTTGGATTGAAGCAAATTCCAATTGAGGCCGATTTATCTCAATGGAAACCGAATAAATAAGAGGATTAGAAAAAGTCAATTTTTCCGGTTAAAATCACAGGGATTATCACACTTATTCATAACAATGGTCTTAAGTAGCGTAGTAGCTGCATATTTATTAATGAACTATAGGCGTATTACCTTGTGATTTCCATCTCTTTCTGAGTATTTATTGGCATTGATTTTATGGCTATGCTCTGCTGATTGGCGGTCGTTATATTATGATCTATCAAGGAAGATAGGTCGCCTTTAATGTTAGCCTCTGGATGGTCTTTAGTTAAAGAATCCATCTGGTTTTTAAGCATTAATTTCGCATCATTCAACGTTGTTAATTGCCGTTTTAATACTCCCAAACCATCACGTCTTAGTACATCATTAAAATCGTCTCCTTTCGTTTCCGGCATCACGATAAATACTGATTTCCCTGCCTCTAAAAGGCGTGCTGTGGCTTTGGCAATGATGAGATCGCTGAAGGTTTTATTGCCGTCATTGTCAAGACAAAAAACAACCTGCTTACCCACTGTGTTTGGATCAATTGATAAGAAGTTAGATTTACCCAAAAGAGCTTTAACGCTCAGTGACTTGTCAGCACTGACTACACTTAACCCTGTTTCCAGTCCCTCGCAAAACCAGGATGCCTTGCTTTGTGCATTGGGATTTAAATCAATAGCAAAACCCTTCGGGGAACCGTAGGTTTGCTTGATAAAGGTTGACTGTTTATCTTTTTCCCCTGTTAAGGGGTTTAAGCGAATCACTTGCGCATGATTGACCTCGCCCTTTAAGTCTTTGGCTACGGCAAGAACGGCTGGCACGGCTGCTTTTTTACCCTGATGCCAGGTCGCAATAGCAGGAAGAAAGCGTAATTGCGCCTGCGCATAGTCTGTAAGATGCCTGTGGTGTTTGAGGTAGCGTTCGCCTAAGGTTCCTTCCAATGGAACGCTCTGGGCATAAAGTTTTTGCGCATAGGCCTTTTTGTTCGGGCTCTCCTTAATGACCGGCTCTTTCTTTTTTACACGCGGTTTTTCAGTTCTATAATTCTCTTCACGGTGGTTTATGAACGTTTTGGCATAATCTAAGGTATCTTTAAAATCGTTAAAACCCATTTGTGCTGCGATTAATTGGAGCGCATTGCCTTTCTCTCCCGTTTCAAAGTTAAACCATAAGCCTTTGCCTAAATTAATACTTAAACTTCCCTTGCTGCCATAACGAAGATTCGTTTTCGAAGACAAACTATGGTTAGGCTCGCCCAATAAGTGATGGGTCAGCGATGCCATTTGATGGGTTAATTCTTTATTGAGTACTTCCGCTGAAATCTGAGTCTTTGCGGGATTTAAAGGGCGGTGGGTATTGGATTGGCCGATTTTAGGTTGATTTATTTGCGCTGTTTCATAGGTTTGCCAGGCTGATGTTTTATCCCCTTTGAGGGTAGACAGGCGCTTAATCAGCGCCTCCTTGTTTTCAGTATAGAGGGTAACCTGCTGGCGAGCGCGGGTGATATCAATTTCATGCGAACGATGCGTTGTGGCCTTGCTTCGCTTGGCCAATTCAAGCGCTAAAACAAAGGTGGCGGTGGAACCCTGAGCACCTAAAGCGGTCGCGGTGTAGGCATAATCCCAGTGGCAGTCTTTGTGCTGAGTTAAATCCAGTTGCAGGGTCTCTTCCTGATGTTTAAGAGCTGCCTGATGACCGGCTATTGATGCCACGGTGTAGTCTTTATTGGCAATATGGCCGCGCCGTTTGTCAGTCAGCCGTAAGCAAATCCTGTCTCCTGCCGCAAGTAACCCTTCCTTTTCTTCATAAACGGACAGCCTGGTTGCTCCTGCAATGAGGGCGGGGTTGATGGAAAATTCTAGGCCTTGAGAATCCTGGCAGTGAAGACGGTTGAGTTTTTCGTCAATGCCTGACACCTTAAAATAGTCTCCCCTGCGTGCGACGGAATAGGAGGCATTAAAGCGCAGCATATCGCCTGGTTTATAAGAGGCGGTAGTAAGAAGTTCCGCTTGCGTGAGGTGTCGTGCGACAAGGCGTTTAACAAAGACCTCTTCGCCAGCCACTACCCCCTGCGCTTTTAATCCGTCACGGATTAAGGCATTAATCGCCGCCCGGTCTTCATGGGCATGGGCAATGACCAAGGTCTCGGCCTGCTGCTCTGGCAGACGGGTTAAATAATCCTCTGCAATGGCTTGATAAATGCGGTGATAATCCATCCCCCCTTTTTCATCGCGGCAATCAACCGTTACGACTGATTCCAGCGGCCTGCTCTCTTGATTAAGTCGCTTAATGTGCTTCTCGGGATTAATGGTGGAAAGCGTTGCAAAAGAAGACTCAATCTCTCGGTTAGAGGCATGTACCACCGCTTTTTTTAATACCGGATTGGGGGACTGGCGAAGGATTTCATCCATCTGGGCTGACGCTTGCGTTTTTGTTTCAAGGGTCAACTCATGGGGGATGCCGCTTGCAGGGGATTGCATCTGAGTTCGGTCACCGGCAAACAAGAGGCGGGCGTTTAAGGTTTTTGCTTTTTCCTGCAAATAAAGATAATCCTCATTGCCAATCATCGAGGCTTCATCCACAATAAAAAGGCATTTTTCAGGATAAGGCGTATCCAAGGTTAAAAACGAGGCAATGGTTGAGGCACCAATGCCGGCACGTTGAAGCTCGTCCTTGGAGGTGTTCATGGGAGCGAGCCCTTGCACCTTGAATCCACTGTTTTCTGCCAGTCGTTTAATCTCACGCATCATGGTGGTTTTACCGGTTCCCGCCAATCCCTGCACGGTCACAAAGCGGTCAGAAGTTGTAAGGCTTAAGGTCACTGCCTCCTTTTGTCCCTGGGTCAGTGTTTCCGGCAGACTGATGGCAGACTCTGCCATGATGGGTTGAACTACCCCCTGCCCTTCACGATTATTGCTCAGTATTTTTTTCTCAAGAAGATAGGCTTCGCGAACCACCCAGCGGGTATTGGCATGCATTAAATCACCCTGGGCTTCTTTATCCGCAATCGCCTGCTCAATGTCAGCAAGGGAGGCTTTTCCCATGGCAAAGACCATGGCTTCCATCAAAAGTTCCTTGTGGTCAAAAGCGGCTTCGCGCTCAGCCAGTTTTGCGGTGGCAAAGGAAAGTGCTGTCTCTGCAATCATGTTGGAATCTTGAGCTTTTGGCGAGATAAGAGCCTCACTTAATGCCATTAAATCCTTCTTAATGACCGTGCAGGCATCGCGGCTATTACGATAAATGGGGTAGCGACCCCATCCGTGTCAGAATTTACGGTTTGACATCTAAATTTGCTCTAAAACCGTAAATTCTCCCACATCCTCTATTTCCGATTGATCAATAGCTGCATCGGTAAAATAAGTACCCATCGTAATCAAATGCTTATGTGGTAAAAGTGATATATGAGTTAGTGTATTATCGCTTATAACTTCGCCGTTGTTTTTAAGTTGGGTAATAATTTCTGTCATTTTCATCGTATTCCAATATAATACAGCATTCGATACTAGGCTTAAGCAGCTTGCTTTATTCATGATTTCTTCGTAGTCACCAACTTGAAATTTTCCTTGGTTTGCAAAAAAAATACAGCGCGCTAATTGATGGCGATGTTCTCCTTTGTTTAATTGGCGTTGAACTTTATCTCGAATGTCCTTGTCAGTAATGTATTGTAAAATATACTCTGTTTTAAGTATTCGGCCTAATTGTGTAAATGCTTTTGATAGCTTGTCAGATGGAGAGCCTTTCGATAACCGCCTAATAATTTCATGAGCAGGACTGAGCTTCTTTTTCAAAGAGGCTGCCACTCGTACCATTTGGTCAAACTGTTCTATCACCACTTCAATAGATGCGGTTTTAGTTAGCAGAGAGTCCAATTCACCGTAAGCAATTTCTTTATCAATGCGATAAAGTTGCTGAGATTTTAGATCTTTAATTCTCGGCATAAACCGAATACCAAGTAAATAGCACAGTGCAAACACGTGCTCAGTAAAGCCTTCTGTATCCGTGGTGTGTTCTTTAATTGCGAGAATGGTGTTGTTATCTAACAAGCCATCAATGACATAAAGCGATTCGCGTGGTGCGCATGAAATAGCTTGCGTATTAAGTACTGATAGTTGGTTTGATGTGTGCGTGTATACGCCAATCATTTTATCGTAGTAGCCCGCGTATCTTGGGTAGTATGACGACAGCAGGCTGCTTGCAGTAATAATAAAGCGTTGCCCATCTGAAGATGACATTTTTCCATCCCCATAGTTTTGGCTTAAGTCTAGTTGCGTATGTTGATTCACCAATTCTGCATTAGCAGATTTGATAGTTTCTTCCCGAATGCAGGTATCGGTAACATAACGCATCATTTTTGCAGTGATATCTGGTGTGCAATTCTCCATAGTTACAAGGCCAATATTAGTTGCTTGTGCCAAAATGCTGGCAATTAAGGTTTTATAAAAATTTTGTGGTCTCCCCTTTTGTCCATGAATCGGGGTAAAGTGTTTGGTAAATCCTGTTATGTGATCAACTTCAATTAATAGTTGCTCTATTTTTATTTTCGGCATATATGAATTTATCAGTGCCTGTAAGCGTTCTGCATCATCGGGAATATCGATTTTGTCTTTTCTTTTCAGCAATAGCTTGCCGTTTTTAATGTCAGCAAAATCATCGCTTTTAAAGCGATTGGCAGCAATCGCAGCTGAACTATGGAAATTCGCAATAATTTTGCCTACTGCATGCTCTGCATCTTGCATAATCTCTAGCGCTTGATAGCTATTTTCTTTTTCTCGCTGCCACTCACAATCTTGATATATCAAGTTCCAAAAAGAGGCATATTTGTTACTGCGCTCAACGTATAAATCGCCAGATCGAAAACCATCTTTAATCGCAACGGCAAGTCCCATTTCCCAAAGATTGCGTTTAATTTCCCCATTCTTATCTCGCATGGCAATAGTTAATTGCCCATCCATGAATTTAGTGTCCATATCACTGGGTATCTTAGCAATTTCTTGTTTATCGAGTTTGCGTACCAGTTCAATTGATTGCTCTAATGACTGACCGCCTTTTTCAATCAGAAATGGCAATTGAATAAAATCAGCAAAATAGCGGCGCATGCTGCTATAACGGTTTTGAATTAGCTTGGCATAACCAAAACGGCTCAGCACCTGGTATTCGTGCATATCATTTCTAGCCTGCTGTAGATCAGACTTTTCGGTTGAATGTGAATAAAGATCACTAACCGATAAACTGTGATCATCTTCTTGAGCCAAAATAAAGTCGATAAAGCGCTCGATCTTATCAATAGCGCGTTCATTTTTATTCTTATAAAGCTTCAAAGTTTTCAGATGTGCATTTCGGCATTCACGGCATATATTGGAAATATATTGATCATGTAATTGAATAAGGTAATCCATAAGGACTTTTTTTGATTCTGCCAAAAATAGTACCATTAAAGCGTAACGCTTTGATGGTTTAAAGCGTTTTATCTGATAAGCATCATAGTGCTTGGCAAGTTGATAAAAATATCTAGCAAGATCAGAATCTACAGTGCCGGTATCGACCAACGACAAGTCTATTTTTTCAACTTTTTGATAGCGTTCGAAATAGTCTTGCAACACCGAAATGCTACTAGAACCAGGATATTCCTTAAATTTTTGAAACCACGTGATGTCTTCGTCAGGGATAATTTCAAGCATGTCATCAATCATGTCAATCAATGCTTCAGATAGCTGCTGATAAATTCCAGAAAATATTTTTTCTTGATGCTTTGAGCAAAAAGAATTGATTTCACGCTTCAAATAATACAGCGTTGGCAAAGCAACTTGGTTGACGATCAAAAAGACTTCGGCTTCTGAAATTAGTTTTTCTGGGATCAGCATTCCTGTCTGCATTTTCTGTTGCAGCCAATCATAAAAAATAGCTTTGGCATCATTGAATGGCCTGAAATTTAAATGCGAGAAAATTGATTTCTTGTAGTCAGTTCTTGTGGCATCACGCATTGGCAAATTAACGGTACCAACAATGTCTAACCCCAATAATTTACAAGCATGTCCAATAATACGAGTATCAAGCGTGTTGGGATTATCCAGAAGCTGGCCAAATAATCTCAAGGCACAAACCTGCAGAAATCCCCATAATTGGTATTGTTTCCTAAATTTTTTAATGAAGATCGAATCGTCAGTGCTTAAAGACCAATCGCGAATAATTTCATCTTCAGAAAGTCTGGGCTGTTGTTTCATTAATAAATCAGCCTTATTTTCTTAAATATTGGTATAACGTTTCGCGGCTAATACTAAAATCACGTGCGATATGACTTTTCTTATCTCCTTGAGTCACACGTTTTTTTATTTCGTCAATTTGTTCCTGAGATAAAGCAGCCTTCCGGCCTTTATAAGCGCCACGCTTCTTAGCAAGAACGATCCCTTCCATTTGACGCTCTTTAATTAATGAGCGTTCAAACTCAGCGAATGCGCCCATGACAGATAACAACAACGTTGACATTGGCGAATCTTCGCCTGTGAATGTTAAATTTTCTTTCACAAATTCAACTCTAATTTGTTGGGAAGTCAATTGTGTTACTAGTTTACGTAGATCATCTAAATTGCGCGCCAACCGATCCATGCTGTGTATAATGATGGTATCGCCATCACGCGCATAATCGAGCATGGCTTCAAGTTGTGGACGTGCAGTATTTTTTCCGGAGGCTTTATCTATAAATTTTTTGTTAAGTGTGATTCCTTCGAGTTGTCGTTCTGGATTCTGCTCAAAGCTACTGACTCGAATGTAACCAATTCTCTTACCTGACATGATATTAACCATAAAAACGAATAAGTGTCAGGTTGAAGTTTAAGAGGTTGATTCACTTGTGTCAATAAAATATAATACTAACTCTAAATTGACAGAGTATTTCCTTTCCTCCTGACGTCAGCGGACATTCCGCAGCATGAAAAAGCTAAAATTAGAATTATCCCCAAGGAATTATCGCATTAGTTAAATTGAGAAAAAGATCAAGCCGATATAAGAAAAAGATCACAGCCCACAAGAGAAGAATCAGGTACCCTTGTCTCCCAAAGACCTATTGGAGAGAAGGATGCTGAATCGAGATACAGTAAGTTCAGAGCAATTGGGGCATTTAGGACTTGTTGCAGCAACGATTAGAGAATTAGGGATAATAGAGAGAATTGATGCACGCCTTGAGTTAAATGAAAAAAAAGGAGGCGTGGTAAGCTATGGTCGTCGAGTAGCGGCGATGGTTATCAATGGGTTGGGTTTTATGAATAGCCGGTTGTATATGACGCCGCATTTTTTCCAAGATAAGCCTGTGGCTCAACTGCTTGGTTCAGAACTAGACGCGGCACACCTGAATGATGACAGTCTTGGTCGCTGCCTGGATAAAATCGCAGAATACGGTGTGACCAGGCTTTATTCGGAATTGGCTTTTGAGATTGCCCGAGAAAAAAATTTACTAAGCCAGAGACTGCATTTAGACAGTACAAGCTTTGTTCTTTACGGCCGCTATGACACAGAAGAGGCCGCGCCCGGGATTGCGCAACCAGACTACGGATATTCCAAAGCGAATCGCTCTGATCTAAAGCAAGTGATGCTGTCACTAGTACAAGGAGGAGCTGCGAATATCCCCTTATGGATGGAGGCCTTAGATGGGAATAGTAGTGATAAAACAAGTTTCCAAGAGACGGTTAGGAGGGTGCAAGCGTTTACACAAAGTATTCATGGGATGCCTGATGGCCTTTGTTTTGTGGTTGATGCCGCCTTTTATGTTCCAGAGCAGTTGGCAAGCCTCAATAACGTGTTTTGGATAACCCGAGTACCTGCACAGCTTAATGAAGCCAAAGTATTGTTGAACAAGCCTTGTGATGCTCTGACCTGGGAGCCGTTTGATGCAAACTATCGTGGAAGTGTTCATGAAACGGTTCTTTATGGTATTCCACAACGCTGGGTTTTGATTGAGTCGCAACAGGCGAGGTTGCGAGAGCTAAAGACTTTTCAGAGGCATTTGGATAAAAAATCTCAAGAGCTCATTAAATCCTTATGGCATCTTGGTCACCAGGTCTTTCAATGTCCTGACGATGCAAAGCAGGCATTAAAACCGCTCATCAAATCACTCAAATACCACCAAATTCATTATGAGATTCTACCTGTTGAACGCCATACAGGGAAAGGTCGCCCAAAACCTGGAGCTCAAAAAATGGTGATTGGATATCAAATACAAGCCTGTCTTTCTACCTGTCTGGAGAGGGTGGGTGCTAAAAAAGAAACACTGGGACGCTTTATTTTGGCCAGTAATCAATGTGATAGCTCGCTATTGAATAATCATGCCATGCTTCAACAATATAAAGAGCAATCCTGTGTCGAATCAAGCTTTAAATTCATGAAAAACAATGCCTTCGAACTGGACTCTTTCTTCCTTAAAACACCTGAGCGAATTACAGCCTTGATGATGGTAATGACGCTTTGTCTCATGGTGTACAATTTTGCTCAAGCTCACATCAGGCAATGCTTAAAGGAGCATGATGAAGCACTTCCCAATCAGCTGGGTAAGCCAGTACAAAATCCCACAATGAAATGGATTGCTGAGCTGATGAACGTGATAGCTGTTGTAACCATCCTGACAAACGATCAAAAACATCGTGTGGTAACTAATCTAAAACCAGTACATCAACAAATCATTTCTTATTTTGGTCAGTATGCTCTTGAAATCTATGGACTTGCCGCAGAATCTGCGCGTGGCACAGGCTTCTCCTGCCTGGCTATTGAACAGAATAATTATAAAAATCGTTTATCTTGGTGCGAAACGTAGGGTCAGAATAGAGTACACTTCAAATTGACAGCAAATAGAGATTATTATGGCCAATGAAATTAGGGGTGTGACAATCATTGGAACGAAAAGTTACTCTAAGCAAAAATCTTTAAGCCAGATCTAGCTTTTCAGTCACATTTGACGTGTTCAGTGACCTTAATTGTCCTTCCGCAACAAATTTAGGCAGCATAAATGAAAAATGCCCTAAGAAATTAATATGCTTTCGCCCTAATGGAGATAACCGTGCCTCATCTTCTTCCTTTATCACTTCACCTTGTGCACGCAAATAATCTAATGCAGCCTGCATATAAACTGTATTCCACAATACAATCGCGTTAGTTGCCAATCCGAGTGCATTAAGTTGATCTTCTTGCCCCTCGCGATATTTTTCATATATTTCGCCTCGACGTCCATGATACACAGTGCGCGCCAGGCTGTGGCGGCTTTCACCTTTGTTGAGTTGTCCTAAAATATGGCGTCTATATTCTTCACTATCGATATAATTAAGCAGATACAGAGTCTTGATAATACGACCCAAATTCATTAATGCTTTAGCTAAACCAGAAGGCCTATTTTTTCTAAACAAAGAACGTATTAAATCTGAAGCACTGACGTGGCCTAATTTCAATGAGGCAGCAACCCGTAAAATGTCTTCCCAATGCTTTCGCATGGAGTTCTCACTAATTTTATGGTTAGAAATATCATTCAAAGAACCATAGTCAGCTTTAGGATTGATTCTCCAAAATCTTGCTCCTCCAACATCTGCAATCCTTGGGCTAAATTGGTATCCTAATAACCAAAACAAGGCAAAGATTATTTCACTCGCACCAGCGGTATCTGTCATGATCTCTTTAATATCAAGACTTGTTTGTTGATCTTGCATCCCATCCAGTAGGTAAAGCGAATCACGCAAGGTGCCTGTGATGACAATTCCATGAAATCCTGTACTTTGATCCGATATAAAATTGTAATAGGTTAATCCTCGTTTTGGTCCATAATATTTTTTATTAGGTCCCGAGTTCACTGTTTTTACCGCGCAAGAAAATCTGATGCCATCAGCTGAGGCAATATTACCTGTGCCCATTTTTTTTGCAAGAGGCTGCTGAGAGTGGATATCCACTAGTCGTGCATTGGATCTGGCAATAGTTTCTGCGCGAATGCAATTTTGCTGCACCCAACTTAATCGATTCCGTGTTAGTTGCGGACTGTATTCATCAATTAATGGTTCAAGCCCAATATTACACGCTTCCGCCATGATTACCGCGCATAATGAAACCTCAATTCCAGAAACCCGTGAATTATTATCACTAATATGGGTACATTCATCAGTAAAATCTGACATGTGGTCGACTTCGAGCAATAGTTCTGGAAAATCAATCCGAGGCATCAAGCTATCCACTTTATCCTTTAACATTTTCAGGCTTTCAGGTTCATCCAATTTTTCTAATCTGGATAATTTGATCCTGTCTTTACCCTTATTGTTTTTAACGATCTCAACTGCATCATTTTTGGATAATCTTTCAATCACATCCTGATAGGAATTCTCCAATTTTATAGACAAATGCTCAAATGCTTCATCAAAATCTATACATAGATTTAGTGATCGGCATACAGGGATCTTATATTGCTCCCAGGCTAACCCCTTTAATAATTTAGCGCGCGGATCGCACCAGCGCTCACTATTCACAACATGTATATCACGGCTGCGCATATTAGCTTGTAAATGATCCATGGCACATAAGGTATAACCTGGCCTATCGATTTCTTTGGTTTTGGCTTTGATAACAATATTTCGCCAACCAGAATTTACAATTTCGAGGGGTGCATTTTGAAATGAAGGTTTACGTTTACCCTCCATAGCCGCTAAAAATTCTATAGCAGCTTGTACTGGCTTTCCTTCTTTAGTAGTTTGAAATTTGACAGTATTGAGTAAGATTGGTAAGAACCTGCGTACAGTTTTGTACTGCTCAAGCAACTCATCATAATATTTATCATGATTCGGTTTTGCAATCTGTCGAATGACTTCTACAGCATTCGTAATAATATCTCTGGAAATGGCTTTGTAAATGACGTTGGGTAGGTTATCGTCCTTCTCGTGTTTTAAAAATAAATCCCCAAAATCAGACAGCTTCAATGCAGCTTTATCTAAATCACCCAAACTACGAATGCGCTTTCTCTCTCCTAATCGTTTTGCCTCCGCGGTGATTTCAGTGATTAACATATCCAACAAATCCAAAGCATCATCCAGTGCCTTGATTTCATAAACATAAGCAAAAGAAAATAATACAGCAATACGTCTGTCATCAGGCATTCTTGCAATCGACGGTGCCCACGACACAGTGACATATCTCGCCAGGTGATTAATCTTTGCTTTCGGTATATTGCCAATATCTATTTGGCCTATGCCCAAGTCACGTATACACTGATAACGTCGAAAAGCCTTCACTAATCCTGTGCTACTGATGTGCGTAGGCCCCTTTTTTAATTCATCAAGTTTACTGTAGCGACTTCCTTTTGGAGTCAGCAATAAATTTTCCAGTTGTTCTTTACGATTATTATTCACCAATAAGGTCAGTCGTTGCCATAATCGCTTTGATGCTCGATCTCGAACCTTTGCTATTAAAATGGTTAAGGTACTAATGCCTGGCAAAATAATTTTTTTGTTAACAAGCCATAATATACAGCGTTCAAATAAAATACCGGGTCTTTCATTACCATACCAAGCTTGAGAGTATAACCAGCGAGTTAATCGATATCCCCAGATATCGCTGAGATCTTTATAATCAAAAAGCGTCTTGATTTCATTGCAATGTGCGGATCGAGTAGCTTTTCGATCCAGGTAAAATTTAATGTCTTCTGTAGGTTCCATCTCTAATTGTTTTGCAAGATAGCAAATAACATTGTTTGGTACATTAATTGGATTAGGAAGAAAGGTTCCTAGAAATCTAATCGTAGTCAATTGCAAAGCATAACCAAGCTTGTTGTAATCACGACGACATGTATTGATTAACTCCCTATCCTTGTCATCAAGGTAAAAATATTTGTCGAGTTGCTCTTGAGAAAGTTTATCAGGATAACGAGCGTAGCTCTGATATTGTTCATCAG
Source organism: Legionella donaldsonii (assembly GCF_900452385.1). Classification (NCBI taxonomy): domain Bacteria; kingdom Pseudomonadati; phylum Pseudomonadota; class Gammaproteobacteria; order Legionellales; family Legionellaceae; genus Legionella; species Legionella donaldsonii. The sequence goes on from NZ_UGOA01000003.1 coordinate 73,445, forward strand.
TTAAAAAATCAACAGGCATGCTTGTCCAGAAATATCCCATAAACAAAGGCCGGGATAGTACCTCAATGCAAGTTACATAATCAATTTGAAATATGGTTTAAAAGACGTTAATTTAGTTACCAGTAAAGTGACTAATTTTATTTATTCTGAGGAATGCTTTCGTTGAGTCACATAACCGGTCGTTTATGTGACTTAATCACCATAATGATAAAGGATAAAAAATGCTCATTGGATATGCCCGTGTATCAAAGGCAGATGGATCGCAGACAACCGATTTACAAAGAGATGCTCTATTGGCTGAGGGTGTTAAAGAAGAATCAATTTATCAAGATCATGCATCAGGTAAGCGTGATGACAGACCTGGACTTCAAAACTGCCTAAAAGCCCTGCGAGAAGGTGATATATTAATTGTATGGAAATTAGATCGCCTAGGACGTAATCTTCACCATCTCGTTAATACAGTTCATGAATTAACCGCAAGAAAAATTGGCTTAAAAGTTCTTACAGGTCATGGTGCCGCTATTGATACAACAACAGCTGCTGGGAAATTGGTATTTGGTATTTTTGCAGCACTTTCAGAGTTTGAACGAGAAATGATTAAGGAACGTACACTCGCTGGAATAGCATCTGCCCGTGCCCGTGGACGGAAAGGTGGCCGTCCCTACAAAATGACTCAAGCAAAACTAAGACTTGCGATGGCTGCTTTAGGTCAACTTGAAACTAAAATAGGACCGTTATGTGAAGAACTCGGAATTACAAAACAAACTTTATATCGGCATGTATCACCTACAGGTGAGTTACGAGAGGACGGGAAAAAATTACTTGGTATGGTCTGAGTAGGAATCCTTAGAGTAACTTTTCGTTCCAATGATTGTCGAACCCCGTAGTCAAGTCAGCGTCCTTATTGGTAAGGGCTGCAACTTGTGTGACCTCACTTTCTTTAAGTGTCAGACGGCAATAAGCGTTGGCGAGTTCCTCATGCGTTGCCAAGGTCTCGGTTATCTCAATGGCTGCTTCTTTAAGCGGGGTCGTCGATTCCCTTAAGATAAACCCTGCGGATTTCAGTGCTTTGATTGGACTTCCGGCATGAAAGCCTTCGGTAGAACAGGTATTGTTTAACAGTACCAGTCGTGAACGCCCGGGCTTAAGAGAGCGCTCAAGCTGGCTTAACTCCGCAAACCCAAGCTTTTGCGCATCATGGACAATGATTACACCCTCTTTAAGCGAATCGTCTGCAGTAAAAGACGCGACTGTCTTTACGAGCTCTCCCTTAAAGCAGGATTTAACCCACTTCCAAAGGCTTGAGGTATCGCGTGAAAGATTAGCAGTTAAGCGATTTGCCTGCAGTCGTCCGGGATGAAGCACCTGCGTTTTAAGGCCTGCGTCCTCACTGGCATGCACGAGTGATTCAATCAGAGTTTTCTCATGGGTTAAGCCATGGACATCAATAAGCTGTACCCGGTCATGGCGACTTAATACTTCGCCGGCAAGGCCTCCCGCTTCAGTATAAATCGCCTCGGCACTGCCGCGAGAGACCTTAAACTGGCGAATAAATCCCTTTTCCTGTTTTAATAATTCGGCGGTTGTATAAGTGGTGTTTGCCTTCCCCAAAAGGACTTTGCTCTTAAAGCGCGCCGCAATCTCTTCTTCCAGCTCGCTGTGATGGATGGCAGCACGCGCAAACATAAAGGCAGTTCTGACTAAATCGCCATGCCTGATTTCAGTGCTGAATGGACTTAATTCAGCAAGAGCCGCATCAATCGCCTCTTTTGCCGTCTCACTCACTTCAATTCCTTCAAGAGGGGTTATTAAACCCTGTCCGCGCACTTTGCTTTCCGCAATAAGCCCTTCCAAGTCAACGCCGCACTGCCTTGCTTCTTCTTGCCATTGTTGATGAAGGGCGGCACTATCAATATCGGCTTTACGTTGCCTCGTATCAAGGGTTGCAATTTCAGCCGCTTTAGCCCCTGAAAGTCCTTTTTCTTCAAGACGGTCTAAAATCTGAGTTCGTCGTTTTGAGGTTTGTTTCAGGTAGTGCTCTGGCACCCCTTTGATTTCAAAATTGCCATAGCGGTCTTTAATCTCAATCTCAAACCCAAGTTCACAAACCCCTTTGGCCAGCGAGGAATTATAAATCAACCCCAGATAATGCTGATTCTGATATAAAAACTCCCTAAATCCGTGCTCCAACTGGGATTTATCCTGCTTTGAGCGCGAAGCTAAGGCACGCCACTGGCCATCATGACGCTTCGTCATATTCATGATTACGCCATGGTCGTGCAGCAGCGGGTCGAGCTCACGGGATGTGGTATGCTGAAAGAGTGCCACGACGAGGTTTTGTGTTTTTTCAAAGCGCGTTTCCCCATTTAAAGTCATTCTTGCCTCAGCAGCTAGTGTTTCAATCACCTTAAAAGTCTCGCGAACAGCTGCATTATGCGCATCTACCAGTCGCCTGTCGCCGCCGACTAATGCCAGTGTTGAGATGGATTTAGGAGCAGACAGGGTGACGTCCGTTCCCGGGCGATGCTTGACCTCACCCTCTCCGATGTTTATCCCTAATTGCTGACCTGAGGGGAGCTTGCCTTCGAGCAGTGTTAAAAAGGGCTCGGGCAGGACTTCGCCTGCTAAGCTCAAAGCGCCAGCCCCCCTCCCATACCAAGCGCTTGCCTGCTGCAGTTCGTCTTTGTCAGACAGGTAATAATTGTCTTTGGCGGAATAGTAATGCAGGGCATCAGCAGCACTTGTTACCGGTTTAATTGAGAGCATGGCTTTTCCTTTTAGTAAACGCCCGTCCTTGAGACGTTGCTTGAAAAACAGATTTATTGAGTGAAACGCAAGACCTCTTCTAAATCATTAGAAGCAACCTGTTGATTAAGAGGCGGTTCTTTGTCAATGCGTGGCAGGCGAGTGGGTTGAACCTCTTCGTCCAATTCGTCTTCATTAGCGGCCTGCAAAGGCAGATTCGAATCGGTGAGCGAAAGAAGTGCCTTGGCCGGACTGCTCATCCCCTGCTTTAAGGCTTTAAGTACCTCGGTCATGGCACCTTGCTGCAAATCCAAGGCTTCTTTACGTCGTAACAGGGCTTTATCTTGCATAGCTTGCTGCTTTTCTTTTTCCTTCAGGTGAGTAGCCAGAGGATGGGTTGATGGGCAAAGGGAGCTTTCAGGTAACACCTTAATCTCACGAAGACGATGCTGGAGGTTTTCAGCAAGGCGTGCCTGATTCCACGAAACAGCCCTCGTTTTAGCAAACCCTGTCAGTGCTATTGCGGCCATACAGCCGCCACTAAGCAGCAACCCAGGCGGCGAAAAGCACCATAGAGTGACTATTGCGGTCGATGTTGTGGCCGCCAGAAGCTTAATTCCTACGGTCTGCCAGGCATTTCTTCGATGGCTTTCAGCACGATGGGCAGAGGCTAAAGCCTCCCAGGGCGCATCCGTGCTTAAAAGGGATGAGGCGGCTTTATCGGTATAAAGGCTTTGTACCAGGGTGACTAATCCTTTCAGCACATCAATGCCTGCAGAAGCCACAAAGAGTGAGGCCACTGTCGTTGTCATAAGCCCTGCAGCGAGATAACAGAGGGTGTAGGCCGCGATGGCAAAACCCGCACTTAAGCCATGAAAAATGAGAGAGCCTGCCTTGGCGGCAGTTCCTTTTTTTGAACTGCTCAGTGTGGAGTAGGTCTGAGCTCCGAGGCCTGCAACCTGGTAAACCAAGCCCGCAAGTGCTAAGTGACGGGGTAAAATCTGGCTTGCCACTCGATTTAAAAAGGGGGAAACGGTCTCTTTAAGCCAAAGGGCTGCCTGGCGTATTAAGTCACGATTAAAAAAAGCCAGCGCACCACTGCCGGTGAGTCCCACTACGGGCAAGAGTACTGAAAGTGAGCTTTTTGGTTTTGATGTGGCGTCAATCAGTTTAAATAAAGCCTTAAGATGGTGATGATTATCCTGATAAAGCAGCAATAGTAGTTCATAGAGGTTATCTGCTTCCCCAAGAAGCTCACGTTGTCTTTCCAAAGGAATGGCAAGACTTCCCAAAATCGCCGTGATAAAGGCATCATCGGGTGGCAAGCCAATTGATTTAATCAGTGTCCTTCCATCACAGTTTAATGCCTTAGCCTGCACGGTGAGGCGGGCGCGAACGAGTGCTGTCTCCTCACCGTGTAAGTAATGCAGTACGATTTCTTTGATTGAGGTTGTGTGCGTTTTGGTCATTCGAGGCATTGCCTTCTCCTTTTCCAGTGGTAACCCTGCCCCTGTTGGCCGAGTTCATTTTTTTACAAGCGGATTTCAACGTCTTTTTGTGGCAGGCAAGATTCATTGATAGCTGCCATATCAATTCCTGTCAGGTTTTCAAGGCGTTTCTCGTCATTGATGATTAGGTTGGCGCTCTGCTCAAACACTTGGATTTTTTTAACCGCGTCATCGCATAAGGGATTTTGCGCAGCATTTAAAATCTCGCTAGTCAGACCGTCTAAGGCATCAAAATCAATGGGTCGCTCAATGAGTGGCTCAGTAATGCTTTTGCGTTTTAAATAAGCGGATTTCATCCGGGCGATGGGGTGGTCTCCTGCCAGGCGGATATAACATTCCTGGTCTTCCAGGGTCATGATTTCACCCTCATCCACCGTTTTGCGCTTAATGCGCTGTGTACTCATGGTGTTCCCATCACGAATGGAGTTTGGCCCATAAGACTGGCTCTCCCTCACCTCATCCAGCGTCTGCTCGCCTAAATCCTCGGATACCCAGCGCGCTACGCGGCCTTTGGGACTTCGAAAATAAACACTGGTGTTGAATAAATCGGAGATGGCATAGGCCTCATGTTGACCATAGAGAAATTCAAGCTGGGAAATGGATTGAATGCCAATAGCAACGCAGCCGCCAAATTTTCGAATGTCGGCTAAGGTATCAGAGAGCATCTCCAGGCGGTGAAGGCTCGCCAGCTCATCCATAATGAGCCATATTCGCCTGCCGGTGTTGGCTTTTAAGGACTGAATCCCCTGCATGGCAAGGCCAAGCCAGAGCGATATAAGCGGCTTGATTTCGCGGTGGTATTGCGAGCGTGATGTGATAAAAAGCCAGCCTTTCTCAGACTGGGAAGGCTGGCTGGCCTCGTTAATCCAACCCTTAATTGAAAAGGCCTTATCCCCGGAAAGCCCTTCTAAAAAACGCAATGCTTTGGTGTAGGTGGCCAGCACTGATTTGATGGAAATGGCGGTTTTTTCAATTTCTTTGCTGACAAGGTTTTCTGACTCAGTTCCTTTGAGCAGGTCGCGCATTTCATCAAGACTTGTCGTGAGAAGCAGTCTTAATAAGGTCAATGCACTGCGGTCTTCCCGTCCCCGCATCCGCCAGGCAGTACTGGTAAGAATGGTACGGGCAGAATCGACCCAAAAAGGATCGCTTCCCTGCACCGACTTTGGGATGAGATAAGTGGCGAGATTGCCAAGCTCCATGGGGTTTTCACATTCCGCCCATAAATCCCAGTTAGCACATAGGGCTGATACCGGGTTTAATTCCACATCAGTCGCCTCATTAAAAAAATAAGGCTTGATGGTGCATTCTTTGTCATAAATAATGGCAGGCTCACCTAAGCGGCGAATTTCATCCAAAAGGCGCATGATGGCCTGAGTTTTCCCGGTTCCTGTGGAGCCATGAAAGAAAATTCCCTGGAATTCCGACCTGGCGGGCAACGGAAGCTGATTTAACAGACGAATATCGGATTTGCCGCGCCGTGATTTTTCAACCGATTGAATGGCTTCCTTGGGTGTTTTGGCAAGACGAGTTCCTGAAATGAACTTATCCTGGCTGTATTTCTCCCCTTTCTTGATAAAAAAACGGGTAAAAAATACGGTAATGCCACAATAGATAAAAGCACCGGTAATCAGGGCGGCCATGCTTTTTTTAAACAGGGTTGTTTTCGCCTGCTCCACCGCCGCCTGGATACCCGGTGAATGCAAAAAATAATGCGCATCAAAACCACCCACACCGGCTTTTGACCATACAATCACTTCTTCATAGTGTAAATGGTGCAGGAAATCACAGTAGGCCTGTAGTGCAAGCAGCCTGATTTCCTCATGTGATGAGCCAATCATCAGCAGAAGAACAAGCAGCACATAACCTATGATTGCCCAATGCAGAATGCGGTTGGTAACCTGAGCCATCATGGTGGTGCTATAGCCAAAAATCTGGCCGCCACGGATAAACTGCAGTAGTTTTAATAACATAAGTCTGTCCAAGGATGTTATTACCGTCTCGTCCCTGAAACTGGCTTATTTGTTTTAGTCAGTTATCGCTGTTCTTAAATTTAAGCGCTAAATCATCGCTCCTCAGAAGAAAACAGCGTTGCTTTCTGCATTTTTTCACCAAAAGCTGACACCAGCTCAATCAGCATGCCAAAGCCTAAACGCTCGCTTTCGATGCCGGCTAAAAGACCGGTGATCACAAGGCTGAAAATACAAGCTCCAAATTGAGTAAAGAGAATGTCAAAAAACTCAAGCCCGCCATGGACGGAACTCATATAACTAATTCCGGCATAGGAAATTGAAAAAATAAGGAAGTAAATCTTCACCAAAAGAAAGATTTTTTCTCTGACAAAATCTTCTGATTTAAGCCGGCATTGAATCAGCTTATCAAAGAGAATAAAGCTGCGGATAAAGAAAACTGGAATCAGGGAAAAAGCAAGGGTTAAAAACCATGTCTTAATCAACAGAGAAAGTGATAAATCGACACGGTAACTACCGACCAGCTTAAACCAAAGTTGCACCACTACATTGACCGCCAGCATAAAAAAGGATGACTTAAGAACAGCCGAAAGCAACGCTCCATAATAGTCTTTCGCTGGCACAATATCCATTTCAAGCGTGGAAATGGTGTGCAAATCACTCTTTAAGTCGTCCTTTAGTTTTTGATAATCCATCATCATATTCCTTATTCGAAACTGCTTGGGTATTGGCATTATTTTCTACCTTTATTTTAACTGATTCCGCCTCGTTTGTAATGTCTTTTTTGCGATTATTTTTCAAGCGATTGTGCCGCATGATTCAACTGTTCATCACTCATTAAAACAAAGCCTTCTCTGTCTGCTTTTTTATCGACTTTATTCGCGTAATCATGAAATACTGTTTGAAGTGATTTATCGTGTAAAGCTTGCGCTTCACGTTCATGGTTTTCACGAAAATCCTCTTTTGTTGTTGCAAGGGCTGAATGAACCTGCGCACTGACGGCCGCTTGACCCTCGCGGGATTCAAGAAATCCTCCGCCCAGCGCTGCTGGGTTTGAATGCTGGCCATGTCCGTTTGAAGCATCACCTGCTCACCACGAGCCCCGTGATGGGCAACCACCCAGTCGTGATAGGGCTGGTTTAAATTCATATCAATGCTTTGAGCGTGATCGCTTGCATGGCTCGCCGCCTTTTGCAGTTGTTGCCCATGGCTATACTCACTACTTGCCTGTTCACTTAGGGACAAGCCTTTGGCAAAAATTGGCAGCAATCTGCTCAGACTTGCTCAAGTGCAAGGAATCAGCTGCATCCAGATGGTTGTTTCTGGCCGTACTGACCAGATGATTAAAGGTTTCATTAAAGCTTTGCCTTCACTGGAATTATTAAATTCCTGCGTACTCGCATGCCGGCCGGCACCAAAGCGTCCTGTTGCAGAACCTTCAATCGACCCGCCCCAGACCAGTTTCATGAATTTACCGAGCAGAGCCTGCTCGCTGTTTATCTTCCCGGCGATTGCAAGTTCCGCACTGACATGGCTTGAGCTGTCATGATGTTCATTGTAATGGCTTACCAAATCCTTCATGCGACGCAAATCAGCGCCATAGCTGTCGTTAACTGAATCACTAAGCCCTTCCCCGCTGCGATATTCATTGGCATCGTTACTGGCAAACTGCTTCAGTTCACTTAGACCTGCCTGCAGGTGCCTATCAGCCGCTGTGCGATGCTGGGAGGCATGGGCAAACGAGTCATTGGCCGACTGGTGCAGGGAGTCCACCACACGGTCGGACAGATTCACTCCGACTGCAGCATGGGAGATGGCAGGCAGGGCATTGCCAATACGAGAGCCTGAGGCCGTTTCAGTTAAGAGAGCCCCATTAGCAGTCTGTACGGTGGCCTGGCCTTCGGAATGATAATAATTGCTGTCGAATTTATTCGCACTGGTGTTGCTATAATTCATATTCCAGCCGCTGTAAGAAGCCATGGAGACATTCCCCTGGGCAATCGCCTGCGCTTCACCGACCGATAAAGACTGCGCCATGCCGCCTAAATGCTGGGAGGCTGTACTTAAGACCGACGGCAGCCCCTTGGTAATGTAATAGGCGATGACAGGCACACTCGCCGCCAAAGCACCTGCCGTGTAGGCAAAGCCGCTGGATAAGGTGGCTAAGGTATCAATGTTGGAAAAGCTGACCCCGCCAGTCTTTCCACCAAAGACTGACATGGTTTTAGAAGCGCCTAAGGAGACAAAAAAAATGAATGATGATAAACATGGGCGGCCAAGACCATAAAAACACCTGCGATTGCAGGTAGACGGTAAAGACATTCTGCAGCGTTGGTAACAGCGCTACTAAAAATACCAGGGGGAAGATACAGATGGTCAGCATCCACATCACCGTCATGTAATAAGGCAGGCGATAGCTTGCCAGCCAGAAACTGTTGGTTTCAGCCAGATGCATCTTATGCAGGCTTGCCGTATTGGTGTAGTTCATCAACTGCGCATCCGCCCCATTGAAGGCAAAGGCATCCGAGGCCGCGTCACGGGTCGCGTTAATCAGAAT